>JALYUO010000825.1 GCA_030853735.1 Chloroflexota bacterium | reverse complement strand
GCTGCGGGCAGGCCGCGCCGCCCGCAGCGCCCCGCCGCGCCCCGCACCCACGCTCGACGACGCAACATAGCGTCTACCACCGCCGTTGTATACGGCAGCGCAGAATATGCGGAGTCGCCGGAACACGCGGGCGCTTAAATAGTAATTCAGCTAATGATCGGGAGCGGTGGTTAGCCCCACCCACTGAGGAGTTCGCACCTGGGGGTGCAAACTCCGAAGGCGGCGCGCCGTTCGCACCTGGGGTGCGAACTCCTCTCTTTCCTAATTTCTAGATCATTATCTGAAAGACTATAGCCGCTAGATCAGTGCCTACCGGCAGATTTGTATGGGGAGTGTGCGCGATGCTAACACCGATCAGTGGCTTGCCGCCCGGTGCCGATTCTTTTGCGCTGATCTTGGCCGAGATCGCCGACGGCGTGAGCGTACAGGATGCCGCCGGGCGCTTAGTCTATGTCAATGATGCCGCCGCTCAGGTGATCGGCTATCCCACCGCCGCCGCGCTGCTGGCCGCCGTGGGATCGGACCTAACGGATCGCTTCGAGATGATCGATGAAGCCGGCCACCCTCTGCCGTCGAGCGCGTTACCCGGTCGCCAAGTGCTGGCCGGGCAGCCCGCAGCCGGTGCCGTCATCGGCTATAAGCTCCGCGCTACCGGCACCACCCGCTGGTCCATGGTCCGTGCGCGGCCCCTGCGGATCGGCGGCGACGCGAACCCGTATGTGGTCAATATTTTCCACGACATCACAGAGCGCAAACAGGCCACCGATACGGCCCGCGTCGCCCAGGCGCACTTCCAGTTCCTCGCCGAGGCCAGTGAACTCCTGGCGGCCTCGTTGGACTACCAGACGACCTTGAAGCAAGTGGCGCAACTGGCGGTGCCGCATATCGCCGATTGGTGCAGTATGGATTTGCTGGATGCCGAGGGCACGCTGCAACAGGTCATCGCGGTTCATGTAGACCCGGCTAAAGTCGCCTATGCCCATGAGCTACAGCGCCGCTATCCCCCCAACCGCGCCGCTCCTAGCGGGCCCTATCAGGTCATCCGTACCCAGCAGACCGAATTCTACCCCGACATCCCCGATCATTTGCTCGTCGCCGGCGCACGCGACCCGGAACATCTGGCGATTATACGCGCGCTGGGCCTGACGGCAATCATCACCGTGCCGTTGGTGGCGCGGCAGCAGGCGCTGGGCGTGTTGACGCTGGTCTCGGCGGAGTCCGGGCGGCGCTACACCACAGACGACGTGGCCCTGGCCGAAGATCTGGCGCGCCGAGCGGCGGTCGCCATAGACAACGCCCGCCTCTACCAGGCCGCCGAGTCGATCCGCCAGGAGTTAGCGGTCACGCTCGCCAGCATCGGTGATGCCGTAATCGCCACAGATGCCGCCGGCCGCGTGCGCTTTCTGAACGCGGTGGCCGAAAAGCTAACGGGCTGGCCGCTGGCCGCCGCCGTGGGGCAGCCGGTGCAGCAGGTGTTTCACATTATTCACGAAGAGACCCGGCAGCCGGTCGAAAGCCCGGTGCCGCGTGTGCTGCGCGAGGGAGCTATCGTCGGCTTGGCGAATCACACCGCCCTGGTCGCCCGCGATGGCTCCACCCGTAGTATTGATGACAGTGGCGCACCCATCCGCGATGCGGCCGGCCACATTCAGGGAGCCGTGCTGGTCTTCCGTGATGTCACCACGCGCCGCCACGCCGAAGAAGCGCTGCGCGTATTGGCGGCGGTGGGCGCGCGCTTGAACGCCTCATTAGACCACACCGCCACCCTCCAGAGCCTGGCCGACCTGCTGGTGCCGCGTTTTGCCGACTGGTGTGCCATTGACCTGCTCGACGCGGCCGGCCACTTGCAAGAAACCGTGACCCACCATCTGGACCCGCAGCGCGTGGCCTGGCTACGCCGGATGCGCGAACAATATCCCCCCGATCGCCACGCCGCCGGCGGGTTGATGCGCGCCTTACAGACCGGGCAGGGCCAAGCGCTGTTCACCGTCACCGAGGCGATGCTCGTCGCGGAGGCGCAGGATGCCGCAGAACTGGCCTTCCTGCACGACTACGGCACCCGTTCGATCATCTGGGTGCCGCTCCACGCCCGCGGCCGCAGCCTCGGCGTGCTGACCCTGGCCCACACCGCATCGGGACGCACGTATACGGTCGCCGATCTGACGGTCGCCGAGGAGATCGCCCGCCAGGCCGGGCAGGCGCTCGACAATGCCGCGCTCTACCAGGACGCGCAAGCGGCGATTCGCACCCGCGATCAGTTTTTGCTGCTGGCTTCGCACGAGTTGAAAACGCCCCTCACCACGCTGCTGGCCGGGATGCAGTTGATCGCCCGGCGGCAAGAGCGCGCGGGCCTGCTGACCGCCGCCGACCGCCGCACCTGGACGTTGGTGCAGGGCCAGGTAACGCGCTTGAACCGCCTGATCCTAGCCTTGCTCGACCTCTCGCGCATTCAGACCGGCCAGTTGCAGTTGGAGCAAGCACCATTGGACCTGACCGTCCTGACGCAGCGGCTGGTCGAAGAGGCGCAGCCGGGCCTGGAACAGCACACCATGCACTATAGTGGCCCGCCGGCTGCCGTCATGCTGCTCGGCGATGAACTGCGCCTAGAACAGGCCGTGCAAAACCTGCTGACTAACGCGGTGAAATACAGCCCCGCCGGCGGCGACATCACTGTGCAGATCACCGTCACCGCCGAACAGGCGTGCCTGACCGTGCAAGATAGCGGCATCGGCATTCCCAGCACTGCCCTGCCCGACCTCTTCACCCGCTTCTACCGCGCCGCCAACGCCAGCGACGCGCAGATTGCCGGCTTAGGGATCGGGCTGTATGTCGTCAAGGAGATCGTCACTTTGCACGGCGGCACCGTGGCGGTTACCAGTACCGAAGGCCAGGGCAGCCGCTTCACCCTCTGCTTCCCCCTCCCCAACAACAAACAGTAGCCGCCCTGCGGATCTGCGCCCCTGCCAAGCAGGGGACTGTAGGGGCGCTGCTTGCCGCGCCCGTGCCAGATGTAGGGGCGCTGCTTGCCGCGCCCGCGCCAGATGTAGGGGCGCTGCTTGCCGCGCCCGTGTATAGGTAGATGTAGGGGCGCTGCTTGCCGCGCCCGTGCCAAGCCAGGGGACTGTTGCCGCGCTGCCGGCCGCTGCAATAGCTACAGCACAAGACTCCCCCTCGCCCTTTAGGAGAGGGGGTTGGGGGGTGAGGTCGGCGGGCCGCTGCGCTAGTACGGCGGGCAAGACTCCCCCTCGCCCTTTAGGAGAGGGGGCCGGGGGGTGAGGTCGCGCGGCAGCAAAAAGACCGAGCGCAAGAGAAACGATCTCTTGCGCCCAGCCCCGAACCTGCGCGTTCTTTGCGTCTTTGCGGTGAACCCCGCCCGCCGCTTACGGCGAAAGCTGCTTGCCCTGGAACTGCACCAAGCGCAACCGCTGCTCCACCTTCGGCAACAGCGTACTGGGCACCGGCAGATACAGCAGGTCGCGGGCCTGAGTCGCAGCGGTGCTGTCGTGCAGGCTCCAATACAGGAAGTTCACCAGCGCCTGACCTTTAGCGCCGTCCGTCTGGTCCTTGTAGAGCAAGACATAGGTGAAGCCGGCAATCGGCCACGCCGCCGGGTCCGTCGAGTTGACGATGGACACGCGCAGATCTTCGGGCACCGTAGCGATTGCCCCCTTGACGGCGGCTTCCACCGAAGCCACACTGGCCTCCACAGTCGCACCCGACTTGTTGATCTGCTTGGCATAGGCCAATTTGTTCTGCACCGCATAGGCCAGCTCAACATAGCCGATGCTGTTGTCGGTCTGTTGCACCAGGGCGGCCACACCGGGGTTGCCGCGGCCGCCCAGGCCCACCGGCCAGTTGACCGAGGTGCCCTTGCCGACTTCATTCTTCCAAGCCGGGCTGGCGTTGCTCAGGTAGTCGGTGAAGATGTTGGTCGTGCCCGATCCGTCAGCGCGGTGGACCACCACGATGTCTTCATTGGGCAGGCTGACCCCAGGGTTCAGCGCGGCGATTTCCGGGTCGTTCCACTTGCTGATGTCGCCGAGGAACATCTTGGAGATCGTGTCGCCGTTGAGGACCAAGCCCGTACTCACCCCGGTGACGTGGTAGATCAGCACCACCGCCCCAGCCACGGTCGGGATATGGAGCAGGCCCGCTGCCGCCGTCAACTGGGTATCGCTCAACGGCGCGTCGGAGCCGGCAAAGTCCACCGTCTTCGACGTGATGGCGTTGATGCCGCCGCCCGACCCGATGGGCTGATAGTTGAAGCTGACGTTGGTCGCCACGTTGGCGCTATAGTATTGGAACCATTTGGTATAGATCGGAGCCGGGAACGTCGCGCCTGCGCCGTTCAGCGTGACCGGCCCGCCGCCGACCACAATCGGCGTGTTGGTGGGCGCGGGCGAGGCCGGCACGGCCGTCGGCTGGGCCGTCGGCTTCGGCGGTGCTTTGCCCGCACCATTATAGCGCCAGTCATAGTAGTGCTGGCCGATATTGCCCATTTCCACCTGGAAGGCCGCCGGATTGCTCGGCACGTAGGTCAACACGCGGCGCTCAAACGCCTGGATCAGCACGTCTTTGACCACGCCACCGCTGGTGAACTTGCCCCAATACGGCTCGCTGATCGGATAGCCACTGGCATAGAACCACGGGTCGTTGATCGCGGCGGTTTCCAGCTTGCCGTTGTTGATGACCACGCCCTTCGCGTTCAGGAACAGCCAGAACGGGTCAGCGATGTTGTGGCCGGTCAGCGGCTCAAAATGCGTCAGCTTGATCGCCGGGGTCATGGTGGTGTCGGTCAGCACGCGCCCGCGCACATCAATCGTGTTGTTCACGGTCTGCCCACTGCGGTCACTGGCCTTGTGGTCGCCCAACGGCGTGTTGGACACCCCGGCGAAGGCTGCATAGGTCGGCGATTTGCTGTCGCCCGCGTCGCCGGCGATGCTGATGTAGGCCGGATAGCTGTCCTGGTATTTGTTGTTGCCGATCTGCATCTTGCCCGACATCAGCTCAACCGTCAGCAAGCCGTTGGTGACATAAAACTTGCTGTTCTTGTCACCGCTGGGGTTATTGATCTCCATGCGGCTTTTGTCGAAATACTGCACCAAGCGCGTGCCGCCCACCCCTTCGGCATACGGCTCCTGCTTCGTCTCGCCCGCCACCGGTCCCCAATACCAACTGCGGCTCGCCTGATGGCCGGCCACCGGTTTGTCGGTGCGATCCCAGACCGCGTTAAACGCCGGGTCGGCAAACGCCGCCGCTTTCACCACGCCCGACGGCAGGGCCGCCGTCACACTCGTTGCCAGCAAAGCGGCTAGGCCCAAGCCCAAGACCACCCGTGACGTGCGCTTCTGCCCGCGCAAACTACGATTCACCTCTTGCATCAATGAGACTCCCTCCAAGATAAACACACCTACAACAGCCAACGCGATACACTCGTACCGCTTGAATCCATTGTAAAGGAGGGGTATTAAGAAACTATTAGGAGGATGTTAGCAACTGGGTAGCAAACGGCGGCCCAGCACCGCGCGACCGGCTCACAGCTTGCTGCTGGTGAAAGCCCAGAAGATCCACAGAATAGCGCAAATCGCCACGCTGAGAAGTGGACTCCAAAAGGCGCAGGCAAACGCCACCAGATAGGCGGGTAGCCCCACCAGATTGGCCCGCATCCGCTGCTGAATTTGCTCTGCGCTAACACCGGGCCACAGCAGGTTGCGCCGGATGGCGGCGGACCACCAGAGGGCCATGTAGGCAATAGCGATAAACACAAAGAGGCCGGCATAGACTGCCGCCGCCGTCGCCGCCGCCGGCGCGGCCAGATATTCGCCCAGCAACTGCGTGGGAAACGGCACCAGCGTCACCAGCAGCAACAGGAAACCGTTGGCGAACATAAACACGCCATCTGTCTTCTGCACCATCTTGAACATCGAGTGGTGATTCATCCACATGATCAAAATCGTGCCAAAGCTAATCAGAAAGCTCACGTAGATGGTCCAGTTGCGGCCCAACGCCGCCGCCAACTCGCCCGCCGAAAAGGGGTGGCCCTCCGGCGCGTGCGGCACATTCAGCACCTCCAGCACCAGCAAGGTGATCGCCACAGCAAACACGCCGTCGCTGAAAGCCTCCGTGCGGCCCGTCTCTTTTTCCGCCAGGGTGGTGCCGTTCTCATCACGCATGGGATGGGGTTCTCCTTGCCCGTATCATAGATCACAACAGGGGCCACCGCCTGTAAGTAGCCCTACACCTGTATCAAGGATTTGCCCTCACATGATCAGGGCTTATGCGTTCTGGGCAAACAACTCTAGGAGG
>JALYUO010000802.1 GCA_030853735.1 Chloroflexota bacterium | reverse complement strand
CCTGCGGGCTGGCAACGTTCCGCACCTAGGGGTGCTCCACTCCTCAATAGAGGTGAGCGTGTATCCTAACCGCGACAATGAATAGCTCCTGGGTCACATTGCTGATGGAGCCCAATCCCAATTTATCCGGCAACGCTTACCGAACGGCGAGAGCGAAGTGTGCTATAATAGCCGCATGAGTGACAGCGCAGCCCCCATTGTGCGCGCCATCCGCGCCTTCATGCAGACTCCGGTGGTCGTGGTGGCCGAGCAAGCGTTTTTGCAGCAGCCCTTCGGCCAAGTGCGTCCGCAGTTAGACGCGCTACGCCGCGACGTGCAGGCGCAGGGGCTGTGGGCACCGCAGATCCCGGTCGCGTTTGGCGGGCTGGGCCTGTCGTTGCGCGCCTTTGCCGAGATCAGCGAGGAGCTGGGCCGCAGCCCCATCGGGCATTATCTGTTCAACTGCCAAGCGCCCGATTCGGGCAACATGGAACTGCTGATCACGCACGGCAGCCCCGCTCAACAGGAACACTTCTTGCTGCCGTTGGCACGCGGCGCGACCCGCAGTTGCTTTTCGATGACCGAGCCGGAACACCCCGGCTCCAACCCGGTCTGGCTGGACACCACCGCCGTGGCCGACGGCGCGGATTACGTCATCAACGGGCACAAGTGGTTCACCTCGTCGGCGGACGGCGCGGCTTTCGCTATCGTGATGGCCGTCACGAACCCCGCCGCCGCCCCGCATGAGCGCGCCAGCCAAATTATCGTCCCGACCGATACGCCGGGCTTCATCCATGTCCGCAATCTGGCCGTGATGGGCGAGGCGGGCGAAGACTACGCCAGCCATGCCGAAATCCGCTATGAAGCGTGCCGCGTGCCGCAGAGCAACCGCATCGGGCCGGAGGGCGCGGGCTTCGCGCTGGCCCAGGAGCGGCTGGGACCGGGCCGCATTCACCACTGTATGCGCTGGATCGGCATCTGCGAACGGGCCTTTGACTTGCTCTGCCGCCGCGCTGCCGCCCGCGAATTGGCCCCCGGCCGGCCGTTGGGCAGTCGCCAGACGGTGCAAAACTGGATCGCCGAAAGCCGGGCCGAAATCAACGCCGCGCGCCTGCTGGTGCTGGATGCCGCCGCCAAGATCGACACGGTGGGGGCGGCGGCGGCGCGCGAGGACATCTCAATCATCAAGTTCTATGTCGCGGGCGTGCTGGGCCGTGTGCTCGACTACGCCATCCAGGCCCACGGCGCGCTCGGCCTAACCGACGCGACCCCGTTGGCCTACTGGTATCGCCATGAGCGCGGCGCTCGCATCTACGACGGCCCCGACGAAGTGCATAAATCGGTGGTCGCCCGCAGCATCCTGCGCCGCTATGGGCTTCATCTCAAATCAGAGTAAGCACGTTCTCACCACAAAGGCACAAAGGACACAAAGGACAGGCCAAACAGAATCTTCGTGTTCTTTGTGCCTTTGTGGTGTAAATCCGTCGTAGGAGGGGCAGCATGAGCGCAGATTATCTCGATCAGCCGCAAGCGGTGCGCCCCGGTGAAGAGGTGGACCCCGCCCGCCTCGCCGCCTACCTGCACGGTGCGATCCCCGATCTGCACGGCGAATTGACCATTGAGCAGTATCCGCAAGGCTACTCCAACCTGACCTATCTGTTGCGGCTGGGCGAGCGCGAACTGGTGCTGCGCCGCCCACCGTTCGGCTCCGAGGGCGGCACCGCGCACGATATGGCGCGCGAATACGGCATCTTGCGGGCGCTGGCCCCGGTCTATGCCCGTGTACCGCAACCGTTGGCCTATTGCAACGACGAGACGGTGATCGGCGCGCCCTTCTTCGTCATGGCGCGCGTGCCCGGTGTGATCTTGCGCGCCCAACCGCCGGCGGGTCTGGACACCAGCCCGGCGGTGATGGCGCGGCTGGCCGAGGCCGCGCTTGCCAACTTAGCCTCCATCCACGCCTTGCCGCTCGACACGCTCGACTTGCCGTTTAAGCCCTCACCAGGGGGATATGTGGCTCGACAAGTGGAGGGCTGGACGCGCCGCTACGCTCAGGCCCGCACCGACGACATTCCTGAATTGGAGCGCAGCGCCGCTTGGCTGGCGGCTCATTTGCCGCCGGACGGCGCAGCCACGCTGATCCACAACGATTATAAGCACGACAACCTGGTGCTGGACCCCGCCGATCTGCCGACCATTCGCGCCGTGCTGGACTGGGAGATGGCGACGGTAGGCGACCCACTAATGGATCTGGGCACCACGCTCGGCTACTGGGTGGAAGCCGGCGACCCGCCCGCCCTGCAAGCGTTACGCTTCGGCCCCACCACCCTGCCCGGCAATCCGGGGCGCGCTGCGCTGGTGGCCCACTATGCCGCCGCGAGTGGGTGCGACGTGTCCAACATCGTCTTCTACTATGTATTCGGCCTCTTCAAGATCGCCGGCATCGCCCAGCAGATTTACGCCCGCTACCGGCGCGGCCACAGCCACGACCCGCGCTTTGCCGGCCTGATCCACGCCATCCGTGCGCTCGGCCAAACGGCTACCCTAGCCATTGACCAGGATCGACTCGATAATCTATCGTGAGGTACACAGGAGGATCGTTTGATGACCAGCCCCACCGTTCCGTTGACCAGCCGCGCCACTTGGCAGGCACTGACCCAGCATAGCGCGCATATCGGCGACCATTCGTTGCGCCAACTGTTTGCCGACGACCCGCAGCGCGGCGAGCGGTTGATTGCCGAAGCGGTGGGCCTCTACTTCGACTACTCCAAGCACCGCATCACCAACGAGACGATCCGCCTGCTGCTGGCGCTGGCCGAGGACTGCGGGCTGCGTGAGCGTATTGCAGCCATGTTTAGCGGCGCGCACATCAACACCACCGAGGACCGTGCTGTGCTGCACATCGCCTTGCGCGCCCCCCGCGAGGCCGAGATCCTGGTGGACGGCGAGAACGTGGTGCCGGCCGTCCATGCCGTGCTGGATCGCATGGGCGACTTTGCCGCGCGCGTCCGCAGCGGCGCGTGGACCGGGCACACCGGGCAGCGCATTCGCAATGTGATCAATATCGGGATCGGCGGCTCCGACCTCGGCCCGGTCATGGCCTACGAAGCCTTGCGCCACTATAGCGACCGCGATCTCACCTTCCGCTTCATCTCTAACGTAGACAGCACCGATTTTGTCGAAGCCACGCGCGACCTGGACCCCGCCGAAACGCTGTTTATCGTCGCCTCCAAGACCTTCACCACGCTGGAGACGATGACCAACGCGCAGTCGGCCCGCGCCTGGACCCTGGCCGCGCTGGGCGACGAAGCGGCCGTGGCGCGCCATTTCGTCGCCGTCTCCACGGCGGCTAAAGAGGTGGCGAAGTTCGGCATTGACCCGGCCAATATGTTCGAGTTCTGGGACTGGGTGGGCGGGCGCTATTCGATGGATGCGGCCATCGGCCTGTCCACCATGATCGCCATCGGCCCGGATCACTTCCGCGCCCTGCTGGACGGCTTCCACGCGATGGATGAGCATTTCCGCACCGCGCCGCTCGGCGAAAATCTGCCGGTGCTGATGGGCCTGCTGGGGCTGTGGTACAACAGCTTTTTCGGCGCGCAGACTGTCGCCGTGCTGCCCTATGAGCAGTATCTGAAACGCTTCCCCGCCTATTTGCAGCAACTCACGATGGAGAGCAACGGCAAGCGCGTCACCCTGGACGGCACGGCGGTAGACTACCAAACCGGCGCGATCTATTGGGGCGAGCCGGGCACCAACGGCCAGCACTCCTTCTACCAACTGATCCACCAGGGCACCAAGCTGATCCCCTGCGATTTCATCGGCTTCTGCCGCACGCTCAATCCGCTGGGCAACCACCATGACATCCTGATCGCCAACCTGTTCGCGCAGACCGAGGCGCTGGCCTTCGGCAAAAGCGCCGACGAGGTGCGCGCCGGCGGCGTGGCCGAAGCATTAGTGCCCGCCCGCACCTTCCCCGGCAACCAGCCGACGACCACCATCCTGGCCGAAGAACTGACCCCCTACACGCTGGGCACGCTGATCGCGCTCTACGAACACAGCGTCTTCACGCAAGGCATCATCTGGAACATCGATTCGTTCGACCAGTGGGGCGTAGAACTCGGCAAAGTCCTCGCCCAACGCATCATCCCCGAACTCGAAAGCCCGACCGACCCCGCCACCAGCCACGACAGCTCCACCAACGCGCTCATTCGGCGCTACCGCCGGCTGCGGCAAATGCCAGCGTAGCCAGCAATTATGCAGATGAGCTACTATGTTGACAAAAGAGGGAGCAAACTCCCTCGCCCCCGCAGGGGAGAGGGTTGGGGTGAGGGGTGTTCGTTGCCATAGCACGCTGCGTGTCTTAGGAGATTTGTGGGCAACTTTGCATGGTAGCGCGGCTCGGAGTGGCAGGGCCGCTATCTCCCCTCACCCCAACCCTCTCCCCGCCGGGGAGAGGGAGCAAGTTGCTGCTGTTCTGAGACTAACGCAGAAGCCTACTACCCCTACACGCCTAGCGTCCCGTCCTCATCCCCAGGCTGCGCCTTCACCATCGCGGCGAGGCCGGCCACGAACATCCCTAGCAGGCGGTCAAACTCTACCAGATCGGCATCGCTGAAATGGGCGGCGATCCGCGCAATGTCCGCCTCGCGTTGCTGGTTGGCCTCGACTAGGCGCGCTTGTCCGGCGGCGGTGAGGCCGACCGAGACCACGCGGCGGTCGGCAGTGTCGCGCGTGCGTTCCACCAAGCCCGCCCCGATCAGCCGGTCCACGATGCCGGTGAGGGTGGCCGGACTTTGGTGGGTCAGGCGCACTAGGTCGCTCATGGTGCTGCGTCCGCCCTGCGCGTCGAGCGCCAACAGCACATTATGCTGCGGCAGCGTCAGCCCGACGTGTTCGGCGGCCACCATGCTCTGGCGGTGGCCCTGCCACATCATCGCGCCCACTGTCGCCGTCAATTCCTGGAGCCGCTGGGTGCGTCGTTCCAGTGTTTGCATCGCTCTCCCCTTGTTCACCATAAAGACACAAAGGACACGAAGGTTTTTAGGGTGCGTCTTTGTGATCTTTGTGTCTTTGTGGTGCAAAATCGTCGGGTGTCTGCCCTATTGACACCAACCTGAAAATGCTCTATAATACTTTGTGTAGCGAAATGTTCTCAACACGAAATATTATAGCAGCCACCAAACCGGGTGTCAAGCCTAGAGGAGACAACGATGGTCTTGCAAGCAGAGGCTCCTGTCACGGGAGCCGCCGAGGTCGCCGCCCCTGTTGCCGCCGATCCGGCGCTCGATTTCTACGATTTTGATGCCCTGCTAACCCCGCAGGAGCGCGATGTGCGCGACCGGATGCGCGCTTTCGTGGACAGCGAAATCACGCCGATCATCAACCCCTACTGGGAGCGGGCCGAGTTCCCGTTTCAGCTGATCCCCAAACTGGCCGCGCTCAACCTCTGCGGCGGACCGATTCAGGGCTACGGCTGTCCCGGCCTGTCCAGCGTGGCGACGGGCATCGCGGGCCTCGAACTGGCGCGCGGCGATGCTTCGATCTGCACCTTTTTCGGTGTGACCAGTGGCCTTGCCATGTCCAGCATCTATTACTGCGGCTCCGAGGAGCAAAAGCAAGCGTGGCTGCCAGCCCTCGCCCGCATGGATCGCATCGGCGCGTTCGGCCTGACCGAGCCGGAGATCGGCTCCGATGCGTCGCACCTGCTGACCACGGCGCGCAAAGTCGGCAACACCTATGTGCTGAACGGCGCGAAACGCTGGATCGGCAACGCCACCTTTGCCGATGTGACGATCATCTGGGCGCGGGACGAAGAGACCGGGCAGGTAGGCGGCTTCATGGTCGAAAAGGACACGCCCGGATTCCAGGCCACCGCCATCACCGGCAAAATCGCCAAGCGCAGCGTGATCAATGCTGACATTAAGCTGGAAGACTGCGCCGTGCCGGCCGCCAATCGCCTGCCCAAAGCGCGCTCCTTCCGCGACACGGCCAACATCCTCAAAAACACGCGCTACGGCGTGGCCTGGGAGGCCATCGGCCACGCGCAGGCCGCCTACGAGATCGCCTTGCGCTACAGCCAGCGCCGCCAACAGTTCGGCAAGCCCATCGCCGGCTACCAGCTGATCCAGGAAAAGCTGGTCAAGATGCTGGCCGAGATCGTCGCTATGCAACTGACCACCTGGCGCTTGAGCGTGCTGCGCGACGAGGGCAAAATGACTGAGGGCCAAGCCTCGCTGGCGAAGATGAACAACGCCGCCAAAGCACGCCAATGCGTCGCGCTGGGCCGCGAAATCCTGGGCGGCAACGGCATCTTGCTGGAAAACCATATTGCCCGCCATTTTGTGGATATGGAAGCCGTCTATACCTATGAGGGCACCAACGAAATCAACACGCTCGTGGTCGGGCGCGAAATCACCGGCATCGCGGCATTTGTGTGAGTGGTCGCTGACCGACCTCACCCCCCACCCCCCTCTCCTACGAAGAGAGGGGGAGTTTACGCAGGGAACATTAGCACAGCAAAGCGCAAGACCGCCCACCCACCGACTCCCCCTCTCCCTTTAGGAGAGGGGGGTGGGGGGTGAGGTCGGTCAGCGCCAACCAAGCGCAAGATTGCCTACCCGCCGACTCCCCCTCTCTTCGTAGGAGAGGGGGTGGGGGGGTGAGGTCGGTCGCACAGAGAAGGAGCCAAGAATGACTGCTGGGATCAATCGGGTGGCGGTGCTGGGCGCGGGCACCATGGGCGGCGGCATTGCCGCGCTGGTGGCCGGGCTGGGCATTCCCGTCGTGCTGCTGGACATGGTGGGCGAGCCGACGGCGGACGACACCGCCAAAGGGCTGACCGCCGACTCGCCGAAAGTACGCAACCGCATCGTCGAAAGCCTGTGGGATCGGCAGGTGAAGAGCAAGCCCGCCGCGCTTTACACACCGGAAGCCGCCCGCCTGGTCACACTGGGTAATTTTGCCGACGATTGGGCCAAAGTGGGCGAAGCCGACTGGATCGTGGAAGTGATCGTCGAGCAATTGGAGCCGAAGCGCAGCTTGATGGAACGCATTGAGGCCGTCCGCAAGCCGACCGCCATTGTGTCGAGCAACACGTCGGGCATCCCCATCGCGCAAATCGCGGCGGGCCGCAGTGCCGAGTTCCGCAAACACTTTCTGGGCACCCACTTCTTCAACCCGCCGCGCTACCTCAAGCTGCTGGAACTGATCCCGACCGCCGACACCGACCCGGCCGTAGTCGCCTTCATGCAAGAATGGGCCACCCGCACGCTGGGCAAAGGCGTAGTGATCGCCAAAGACCGGCCCAACTTTATCGCCAACCGCATCGGCACCTACGCCGGACAGGTGCGAATGCTCTACGCGCTGGAACACGGCTATTCGGTCGAAGAAGTGGACAACCTGACCGGCCCCCTGATCGGCCAAGCCAAAACGGCCACCTTCCGGCTGGCCGATCTGGTGGGTCTGGACGTGCTGGGTCATGTGACCACCAACCTGTACAAGGCCATCCCCGACGACGAAAGCCGCGAAACATTTCAGTTGCCGGAAGTCATTACTAAGCTGCTGGCCGCCAAAGCGCTAGGCAACAAAAGCGGCGCGGGCTTCTACAAGCGCGTCAAAGGCAAAGAGGGCAGCGAGTTCCACCCGCTCAACCTGCAAAGCGGCGAATACGAGCCGCCGACCAAGATCCGCTTCGATCTAGTCGGCAAAGTCCGCAACATCGAGCCGCTGGAAGACCGCTTGCGCGCTATCTTCACGCAGGGCGCGGGCGACCGGGCGGGCGATTATCTGATCAACACCACCCTGCCGACGCTGGCCTATGCCGCGCGCCGCGTGCCCGAAGTGGCCGACTCGCTGGCCGATATTGACAACGCCATGCGCTGGGGCTTCAGCAATCGCCTCGGCCCGTTCGAGCTATGGGACACGCTGGGCGTGCAGGCGGCGGCGGAGCAAATGCGCCAACGCGACATCGCCGTAGCGCCGTGGGTGGACGAAATGCTCGCCAAAGGCATCGAATCGTTCTACCGGCGTGAGAATGGGCGCGTGACTGGGGTATACAACCCGGCAGCCGCGACCTATATGCCGCTCACCCGCCCGGCAGTGGCGATCAAGCTGAGTGAGTTACACGGCACCAAGCAGGAGCTAAAACGCAACGACTCGGCCAGCATCCTCGATCTGGGCGACGGCGTGTTGCTGCTGGAGTTCCACGCTAAAGCGAACGCGCTGGACCCGCAGATCATCGAAATGGGCCACCGGGCGCTGCGCCTGCTGGAAGGCGACGCATGGCGCGCGCTGGTGGTGGGCAATCAAGGGCCGGATTTCAGTGTCGGGGCCAACCTGGGGCTGTTTATCGCCGCGTTCATGGGCGGCCA
>JALYUO010000796.1 GCA_030853735.1 Chloroflexota bacterium | reverse complement strand
GCGTACCACTGGGCACGCCGTTGCCCGCCGACTGGGTGGCCGCGGCCACTGCCCAGCTGATTGATGCGCCGGTCGCCGATCTCGCGCTCCGCTACAGCCTGCCCATAGAGCGGGCACGGGTTATGCTTGCCGGAGTGCTGTTGGCCGCTGCGATTTTGCGCGCGTATGGCGACCCGCCCTGTAGCGTGGCCGCTTATGGCATCCGCGAAGGCGCGATCCTGGCTCTGGCCGATCATGCCCGTCTGGAAAGAGACCGCACCCTATGACGACGAATGCGACTCCCATCGAAATCGTGCCCGGCTTGCCGGCGCTCGACACGTTGCGCCTGGACCCGGCCATGTACATTAACCGCGAGTTGAGTTGGCTGGCCTACGATGCGCGCGTCCTCGAAGAAGCCCTCGATCCGCGCAATCCGTTGCTCGAACGGGTCAAGTTCCTCGCTATCTTCCACAATATGCTGGAAGAGTTTTTCATGATTCGCATCTCCGGTATCCGCGAACAGGTGGGCGCAGGGGTGCAAGAGCGCAGTCCCGACGGCATGACCCCCGCCGGCGAACTGAGCGCCTTACGCGCCGGCATCATCCCATTGCTGGCGACCCAGGCGCGGCTGTACCGCGACGATCTGTTGCCGGCCTTGCAGGCGGCGGGCATCGAAATCAAGGATTACAGCGACCTGGATGCCGACGGACAACGGGCGATGGACGATTATTTCGAGCGCATGGTCTTTCCCGTCTGTACGCCCCTCGCGGTAGACCCCGGCCACCCCTTCCCGCACATCTCGAACCTCAGCCTCAACTTGGCGGTCGAACTGCAAGACCCCGACGAGGAACGCCACTTCGCCCGCGTCAAGGTGCCCAGCGTGATTCCGCGCCTGGTGCCGCTGCCCGGTAGCGGGGCCGACGTACCGGACAAGCCCACCGTGTTGGTGTGGCTGGAGGGGGTGCTGGCCGCCAATCTCGACACCTTGTTCCCGGAAATGCAGTTGCGCGAAATCCATCCCTTCCGCGTCATCCGCGATGCCGACTTGGAAATCCAGGAGGTGGAAGCCGGCGACCTGCTGGAAAGCGTGGAGCAAAGCCTATCACGGCGGCGCTTCGGCTCGGCGGTGGCCTTGGTGGTCAACCCCGCCATGCCGAGCAATCTGGTCAATCTGCTGGCGCGCAACCTTGAATTGAAAGCGGATGACATCTACACCGTGGACGGCCCGCTTGGCCTTAGCGATCTGAGCGAAGTGGCCCGCCTGAACCGGCCCGATCTCAAAGACGTGCCGCTCGTGCCGCGTATCCCGCCGGCGCTTGACCAGAGTGCCGGGATGTTTGCGGCCATCGCTAAACGCGACGTTTTGCTGCACCATCCCTTCGACTCGTTCACTCCGGTGATCGACTTTATCCGCACCGCCGCCGATGATCCCGCTGTGCTGGCGATCAAGCAGACGCTCTACCGCATCGGCCCGCGTTCACCGATTGTCGAAGCCTTGCTCAAAGCCGCCGAAGCCGGCAAGCAAGTCGCGGTGTTGGTCGAACTCACAGCGCGCTTCGACGAAGAGAACAACATTGAGTGGGCCCGCAAACTGGAACAGGCCGGGGTCCATGTGACCTATGGCTTGCTGGGCCTCAAAACGCACTGCAAAATCGCTCTGGTGGTGCGCCAAGAGGGGGACAGTATCCGCCGCTATGTGCATCTCGGCACCGGCAACTATAATCCGGGCACCGCACGCGGCTACACCGACCTGGGCCTGTTCACCAGCCGGGCCGATATTGGAGCCGATGCGTCCGAACTGTTCAACTATCTGACCGGCTACTCCAAACAGATCCGCTACCGCAAACTGTTGGTCGCCCCGATCACCATGCGCCCCGGCATTCTGGCGTTGATCGAGCGCGAAATCGTGCGTCAGGGCGAAAACGGCGACGGGCGTATCATCTTCAAGATGAACAGCCTGGTGGACCCGGCCTGCATCGTCGCCCTCTATCGTGCGTCGCAGGCCGGGGTGCAGGTGGACCTGATTATTCGCGGGGTCTGCTGCTTGCGCCCCGGCGTGCCGGGGGTCAGCGAGAACATTCGGGTGATCAGTGTGCTGGGCCGCTTCCTAGAACACAGTCGCATCTACTATTTCCACAACAGCGGCAAGGGCAGCCTCTTGATCGGCAGCGCCGATCTGATGCCGCGCAACCTCGATAACCGCGTCGAAACACTCTACCCCATCGAAGACGACGAAATGCGCGCCCATATCGTGACCGATCTGCTGGAGTCCTACCTGCGCGACACCGCCAAAGCGCGCATCATGCAAGCCGACGGCAGCTATACGCGGGCCACGCCGCCGGGCGACGGGCCGCCGTTCAGCATCCAAGACACCCTGGCTGACCGCGCCGCCAACGACCCGGAGATCGCCTTCCCACTGTCGGCCTTGCCCAAAAAATACCGCCGCTATCTGAGCAACTATGGGCGGGTGGACCCGCAAGAATAGGCAGCGACTCGTGCAGACAGAATCATTCAGATAACGTTCTAGCGATTAGGAAAGAGGAGTTTGCACCCCCAGGTGCGAACGACGCGCTGCC
>JALYUO010000742.1 GCA_030853735.1 Chloroflexota bacterium | reverse complement strand
GGGTTGGCCGTGGCGGCGGTGACGGGGCTGGCGCTGGCGGTCCTGTTGCCGCCCTATCTGGAGACGCAGCGGGTGCTGGGCTTCGCGCGCACTGCCGGCGAAAACGCGGCCTGGGCAGCGCAGCCGCTTGACTACCTGAGTGTGTCGCTGCACAACCGCACTTGGTCGAACCTGCTGCCCCGCAACAATCCCGAACCGTTGTTTCCGGGCTTTGTCGCACTGGCCTTGCTGGCGGGCGGCGTGGTGGTGGCGTGGCGGCGGCGCATGGCGGAGACAGGCTTTTATGCCGCGCTGTTGGCGGGCGCGCTGCTGCTGACCCTTGGCCCGCAATTGGATGTGGGCGCTGTGCATCTCCCACTGCCGTACAGTTGGCTGGCGACGTTGCCGGGGGCGGCGGCGTTGCGGGCACCGGTGCGCGCCGTGGTGCTGGTCTACTTGGCGGGCGGCCTGTTTGCGGGGCTGGGCGCGGGCTGGATTGCGGATTGCGGATTGGGCCATGCGGATTGGGCCATGCGGCGACCTAACCCCCCTACCCCCTTCCCTACGAAGGAAGGGGGAGAGTCGCGTGGCGGGGGCGGCGCTGACCTCACCCCGCTGCCCCCCTTCCCTACAGAGCAAGGGGGAGCGACGAGCCGCCCCCAACCGTCGCTAATCCGCAATCCGCAATCCGCAATCCGCAATCAAAGGTTCCGCCCTCCGCACGCCGCCCTCCGCACGCTGTGGGTGGCCGGGATGCTGTTAGGGCTGGGGGGGGCGCTGCTGTGGGAGCAGCAGGTGGCCCCGCTGGCGATGGTGCCGCTGCCGGTGGGGACGGCGGCGTTGCCGGCGGCCTATCGCTGGTTGGCCGCGCACCCGGACGGCGGGGTGCTGATCGAGATGCCGGTGGGCCTGGGACTGCGCGATGCGACGGTGGAGGGGCGACGAATGTATTTCCAGGGGTGGCACGGTCATGCGCTGGTGAACGGCTATAGCAGCTTTCGCCCGCCCACCTATGTCGAACTGCTGACCGCGCTGGACCGCCAATATAGCCAGTTTACGCCCGCGCAAGTGGGTCTGCTGCAAAGCCTGGATGTGCGCTACCTGCTGTTCCACGAGGCGGGCTATAAAAAGAGCGCCTGGGCGCAACTGCGGGCGACGCTTGACGGGTCGCCCGCGCTCCAGCGGGTGGGGCGCTTCCCCGCCGGGCCGCACGGAGACGACTATCTGTATGCGCTGGCGGCGCGCCCGGCGAATGTGCGGCTGGCGGTGGTGGTGGGTGCGGCGGTGGGCGGCAGCACGCCGATCACGTTCCACAATCCCTACGCCTATCCGTTGCTGGCGCGCCTGCGCCCGACACTGGATCTGGCCCGGCGCGACGGGTCGCAGCTTGCCATCCCCGCACCGCTGCTGATCGCCCCCGGCAGCTACACCATGACGCTGGCGGAGGCCGAAGCGCCGGCGGACCTGACGGGCTTTGTGGAACCCGCGCCGCCCTACTTGGGCTTGACGGTCCCACCGCCGGCGATCCGCTGATCGCATCCGTGGTACAGCTTATGCACAACGACGGCCACGGGAGGAACACGGTAATGGCGAACTCAACAATCAAAAAGGTGCAAGACGGCGTGGCGCACGCCGCCGGGCAGACCACGGCCAGCCCTTGGTTAGAAGGGCTGGCGCGCTTCGGCTATGCGGTGCGCGGGGTACTATACGGCACGGTGGGCCTGCTGGCGCTGCTGGTGGCGCTGGGGCGCGGCGGGGCGGCCACCGATAAGAGCGGCGCGATCACGGTTATCGGCAATCAGCCGTTCGGCAAATTCCTGCTGCTGCTGGTGGTCGTGGGGCTGATCGGCTACGCGATCTGGGGCTTCGTGCGGGCACTGCTCGATCCCATGGGCAAAGGCACCGATGCCAAAGGGCTGGCCCAACGGGCGGGTTATTTCGTCAGCGGCCTGTCCTATGGCGCACTGGTGCTGCCCACGGTGCAGTTGCTGCTGGGCAACGGCGGCAACAATAGCGGGGGGGGCAGCGACTGGACGGCCAAGCTGTTGGCGGCCCCGTTCGGCCCGTGGTTGGTGGGCTTGATCGGCTTGATCGGCATCGGCGGCGGCCTGGGCCAGATGTATCTAGCATGGAGCAACGGCTTTCAGAAAGATTTCAAGCAGTGGGAGATGGCGGGTGACACGTTGCGCTGGGCCAGTTGGGTCGCCCGCGTGGGGCTGGTGGCGCGCGGCGTGATCTTTATGATGCTCGGCTTCTTCCTCATCCAGGCCGCGCGCAATGTCGATCCCAAGCAAGTCGTCGGCATTGACGGCGCGCTGGCGAAGCTGGCGCACGAACCCGCCGGCCCGTGGCTGCTGGGCTTGGTCGCCCTGGGCTTGGTCGCCTTCGGAGTCTATTCGCTCTCTTGTGCGCGCTGGATTCGCATCCGCCCGGCGCGTTAGCGCACCAAGCGCGGGTAGAGGCGAGCGGCCAGCCCGACGATGGCGAGGTTGGCGACCAACAGCACGGCGAAATCGAGCGGCAAGCCCAGCGTTTCGGGGTTGCCGACCACCATCAGGGTGCGTAGGCCGTCTACCATGTAGCTCAACGGGTTGAGCCGGGCGACCACGGCCACCCAGCCGGGCATCAGGGCGATGGGGTAAAGGGCGTTAGAGGCGAAAAACAGCGGCATGGTGATCAGTTGGCCCATGCCCTGTACTCGTTCGCGGCTCCGCACCAGCGCGGCGATGACCAGCGACAGGGTGGCAAAAAAGTTGGCTCCTAAAAAAACCAGCGCGGCCACGCCCAACAGGGCCAGGGGTTCGAGCCGCAAATGGACCCCCAGCAACAGCGCCAGAATGCTGATCGTGACCGCCTGGGTGAGGCCGCGCACCCCGGCGGCCAAGCCTTTGCCCAAGACCAACGCGGCGCGCGGCAGCGGGCTGACCAGGAACTTTTGCAGCGTGCCCTGGTCGCGCTCCCAGATGACGGCGATGCCCTGAAAGATGGCGATATAGATGACCGATTGGGCCAAGATGCCGGGGGTCAGGTAGTCCAGATAGTCCGTTTGCGTCGCGCCCACCGCTTGCGCGCGCAGCCGGCCAAAGACCTGGCCGAACACCGTGAGCCACAGGATAGGCTGCACGGCCCGTGTCACCAAATCGAAAGGGTCATGGCGCAGTTTGCGGAGTTCGATGCCCAGGATGGCCCAGGTTTTGAGCAGGAAGCTGCCCAGGGCCGCGCCGGAGCCGGTCCCTAGCGGATCGTTGGGGCGGGGCCGCATGGCATCTAAGCGCGGGTGGGCCGCTGCCGGCAGCGGATTAGCCGAGGCGGCGGGCGGTGCGCCGAAGGGCGCGGGTTTCACGATAGCTGCCTCCCGATTCGAGCGTGTCGCCGGTGAAATGGGCGAACACATCTTCCAGGGTGGGCGCGTCGCCCGGCACCTGGGCTTTGAGTTCGGCCACGGTGCCCAGCGCGCTGATGCGGCCCTGGTTCATCACCGCCACACGGGTGGCTAACTGCTCGGCTTCGTCCATGTAGTGCGTGGTCAGGAACAGCGTCGCGCCGAACTCGTGGCGCAGGCGGTCCAGATGGTCCCAGACCGCGCGGCGGGCCACCGGGTCGAGGCCGACGGTCGGCTCGTCGAGAAACAGCACGCGCGGGTAGTGGATCAACGCCTGGGCGATTTCGAGCCGCCGCACCATGCCGCCGGAGTAGTCGCGCACCAGCACAGCGGCTTTGTCGGCTAGGCCCATAAAGTCGAGTGCGTCCAGCACGCGCGCCCGTTGTTCGCGGCGCGGCACATCGTAGAGTTGGGCGAAGATCAGCAGGTTTTCGTAGCCGGTGAGCGCGCCGTCGGCGGAGAGCGCCTGGGGCACATAGCCGAGCAAGCGGCGCACTGCCCCCGCCTGACGCACCACATCGTAGCCGCCCACGCTGGCCTGGCCCGCCGTGGGCAGCAGCAAGGTGATCAGCATCTTGATCGTCGTAGACTTGCCCGCGCCGTTCGGCCCCAGCAAGGCAAAGACCTCACCCGGCCACACCGTCAGGTCCAGCCCAGCCACGGCGGTGAATGCGCCGAAGCGGCAGGTCAGCCCGGTCGTCTGGATCAGCGGCGCGGTAGCATTCGCTAGTGCTGCGTTCTGCATTCTGCGTTCTGCGTTCGTTGGGTCCATAGGGGATTCTACCATAATCAGGCCGTTCGCGGCACGAGACGGCAACCGCCCGGAGGATAAACCTGCCGGGCGGTTGGTGCGGGCTGGATTCTAAGTTAGACAATAACGCGCATCCGCAAGAACTTAGAACTCAGCACTCAGCGCACGGTTAGTGGTTGTGGCCGCCACCGCGCGTGGTGTCGGTGTGCGTCTCGGTGTGGGTGGTCTGGCCGCCGTGCGCGTCCAGTTGACCCTGCGTGTTCACGTCCACCACTTCCTTGCGGACGGTGTCGCTCACGTTGCGCTGCTCGGTGACGCGCTGCTTGTTGATCTCGATCTCTTCGGTGACGTGGGCCTGCTTCTGCACCTGGACGGCTTCTTCGCTCACCGGCACGCGGATCACTTGGCCGTCTTGCAGCGTTTGGTCGCCGGCTTGCACCGGGCGATCCACGGCGTGGCGGGTCACGGTGACTTCTTCGTGGCTCACTTCGACCGGGATGTTGACCTGCTGCTCAACGACGTGCTTGCCGATTTCCACTTCGCCGGCTTGGCGCTGGGTCTTCTGCGCGGTCAGGGTCTCTTCGACCACCGGCACGCGCAACGTTTCGCTACCCATGTTTTGGGTCGTGCCGGCGGTTTGGGCGGGCATTTGCGCGCTTTGTGCGGTCGTGGTCGTGGTGCGGTTGCTCATGTTGCCGCCGGCCATGCTGCCACTGCTCATGCCGCTGTTGCTCATGCCGCTGTTGCTCATTTTGATGTCTTCCGCGCCGGCCCGGCTCAGAATCTGCTCGGCCTCGCCGTAGCGGCCCGCGCCCGACTTCACCGTGACCAGAATGCGGCCCTGGTTGAAGCGATCCTCGTAGATATGGGCTTCATCTTCTGGGATGCCCAGGCCGATGAGCGCGCCGGCCAGGGCCCCGGTGCCGGCCCCCAGGACCGCGCCGGTAGCAACGCCACCCACGAGCGGGCCAAGCGCGGCCACGAGCGGCCCCGCCGCTAGGACC
>JALYUO010000485.1 GCA_030853735.1 Chloroflexota bacterium | reverse complement strand
ACCAACGCTGTCGAGGCTTGCAGAGCGCGCTGCTCCAGGCGATTGCCCGCCAACCGCGCTTCATAGGCTTCCTGGATGGTGTCCGCCAGCAGCGACCGGGCGGCAAATACGTCCCGCATATCCGCAGCGAGGGTCGGCTGGTTCTCTTTGACGGCCAAGAGGTAGTCGCCCCCGGCGGCCACAATAGTAGTGGCAATCTCGCGCTGGGTGAGCAAGGCATCGGCGGTGACCACCCGTCCCGTCAAGACCAAGCCGGCCAGCAACGGCGGGGCGACCGTGATCGCGTTGGTTTTGCCGTCTACGGCCTGTTGGGCCAGCACCACGCCCCACTGGTGGGCCACCGCACTCAGCAAGTGCTGACCGGGCACGGTACAATGGGCGCTACCGCGCAGGGTCTTGCCATCCAGCGCCAACCCCTGGAGCGCGGGCGCAGGGGCGGGTGCGGGGGGTGGCGTGGCGCACAACGCCGCCAGCACCTCCCTGGCCCAGCCGGCCAACGCTGCTTCCAATGCCGCGACATCTAGGGTCGCAAAGACCCGACTGAAGGTGGCCTGGGAGGGGCCACGGGGGTGGGTCAAGCCCAAGCACGCGTGGCGGAGTCACAATCGGCCACCCAGTCGGCAATGGCACTCTGGGCGGAGCAGCCACAGAGAACGGCGACGGCAGCAGCGGTGAGGAGTGCGGCGAGGGGATGGCGCAAGCCACGGGCATGGCGGCAATCGGGTAGATCGGCTAAAATGGGCGCGAGCGGGGGCACTTGTAGGTCCATGACGGTCTCCTTTAGGTAAGGGCGGGTAAGACAGCCCCTATTGTAAAGGAGATCGCCGCTCTTTGCTTGGACTATGAATAGCTCCCGGCCTGCGATCCATCACCACTTGACTATTGATAAGTTAGCCCCTACAATAGAAGTAGATCGGCCCGCTGCTTGTTGCACGCCACCATAGTGACGTTGGAGTTGGTAGCCCAACCGCGCCGGCAGCGCACCTGAAGCCGCTTGTATTGCCCATAGGGATTCCCATGCTCCGCTACTTCGTAGACCCAACCGTTTCGACCGCCGAACAACAGCGCAAAGCCAAATGGCTGCAGCGTTTGCTCGGCATCTTTCTTGTCTTAGCCCTGTTCGCCACGTTGTTAGGTTTGTTGCATTATGGTCTGAGCAGGCAATCGCTCATTACGGTCGCTGCCCTTGTGCTGATGGCGGGCTTGTATGCGGTCAATCAGCGGGGCTGGAGTAACCTTGCGGCGCTGGGCTTGGTCGGCATTCTGCTGGTGAGTATTGCCTTGCTCTTAAATGACAGCAGAACCACCTTGCTGCCTGCCATTGCCAACTCGGCCCTGTTTGTCATTCCCATTGCCGTGGCCGGGGTGTTTCTCTCGTGGCGCAGTGTGCTAGCGACCGTCCTGATCACGATTGCGGGGGTTTGGTGGTACTATACCCCTGGCTGGTCGCCATTGGTATTTCCTCCTGCGGTTATGGCCGATTCCACGCTTACCAGTTTAATCTCAACATTGGCTATCCTGTTTGTGGCGACCGGCGCGCTGTCCTGGCTGTCGGGGCGCATCATCGGCGAAACGGTGAACGATCTGCGGCGGCGCAACGCCGATTTGGAAGCGGCGTATAACGACCTGACCGCGCAAAGCGCGCGCGAACACGATCTGGGCCGCGATATTACTAGCTTGGCCGCCGAACTCACCGGCGTGAGCGCGCGCCAACTCACCGGGGTGTCGTCGCAGGCGCACGCGATCAGCGAAGTGGTCAGCACGGTGGCCGAACTACACGCCGCCGCCGAGCAGATCGCTGCGGTGTCACACGAGGTCAGCAAAGCCGCTGAAACGGCACTGCACAGCGTTGGGCGCGCGCAAGAACTGGTGGCACAGAGCCGCGAAGCCGTCAGCCGCAACCGCAGCCAGGTGCAGGTGGTCATCGCGCGCATGGCCGAACTCGGCGACCTGACCACCGGCATCGCCGGGTTCATCAACGAGATCCGCGAACTGTCGGACGAAACGCATCTGCTGGCGTTGAACGCGACCATTGAAGCGGCCGGCGCGGGCACGTTCGGGCGGCGCTTCAGCGTGGTGGCCGCCGAGGTGCAAACCCTCTCCACGCGCTCGAATCGCATCGTGGACCAGATCCGCGACCTGATCGAGGGGTTGCAACTGGCCGGCGACACGGTGCGCGAAGCGACGCAAAACAGCGTGCGGGTGGCCGATGAGGTGGAGGCGCTGGCCGACCAAGTGCGGCAGGCGCAAGAGCAGGTGGTGGGTGCCGTCAACCGCACCAACGAACTGTTGCACCTGATCGCCACCGCCACCACGCAACAGACCAGTGCCACCCAGCAAGTCACCTACACGATGCAACAGATCGCGCAGAGTGCCGGCAGCACTAGCGAGGACACCACGGCGCTCGACCGCGCCATTCACGAGATGCTGCACGCCGCTGCGCTGCTCGACACTGCCATGAATCGCCTGCGCCGCGCACCCGCTGCGGAAGCCTAGCGCTGGTTCCCCCTGCATTGAACCATGCAGCCTTCGTAACAGTATATGCAGTAAGCAAATGCAGCCGGCAGCTTGACAGCACCGCGACCGTCTGCTACACTGTGGATTAAGTAATCCCGCATCCCGCCGATCCTGTCCGCACCGATCATCTGTTTAGCGACTGCTACTGACCGACCCATTTGGCTGCCTGTCCAGAGGAGAAGACCATGACTGCATTCTTGACCCGCCGGCTTATCCAGGGCTTTATCGTCCTAGTCGTCGCGACGGCGCTCATCTATTTTGTCCTGACGCTGATCCCCGGCGGGCCATTGACCGGGCTACGCGCCGGCGGCGGCGGCCGTGTCACCCCGGCCGACGTGATCCGTATCGGCTATCTCCTCGGCATCAACGACCGGCAAGGCAACAAATACCAGTGGTACGAGCGGTACTTCAAGTGGCTGTTCGACCCCAGCAAGAACGGCGGCATTGATGTGAGCGTGGCTGGGCTGCGGATTCATGGCGACGGTATTCTGACCGGTGATTGGGGCCGCTCTATCGTTGTTCAGCCGAAGCGCCCAGTCATCGAGATGATCGGCGAACGAATACCCTTCACCCTGGTCCTGATGACTTCGTCGCTGGTCATCTCGCTGCTCATTGCCATTCCTATCGGCATCATTTCTGCCGTGCGGCAATACTCGAAGCTCGATTATACGGTCACGCTCCTGAGCTTTTTCGGCATCTCCATGCCCACTTTCTGGCTGGGCTGGATGCTGATCATCATTTTCGCCGTCAGCTTTAAACAATGGCACCCCTTTGGCTTGCAACTACCCTTCTTCCCCAGTGATGCGGCCTATGAACAGGGCAAAGAGGGCGACATCGCCAATCGCATCTACCACTTGGTGTTGCCGGTGACGGTCCTCAGCGTGGTCTCGGTGGCCGGCTGGAGCCGCTTCCTCCGTAGCAGCGTGCTGGAAGTGCTGCGGCTTGATTATGTGCGGACGGCCTGGGCCAAAGGGTTGAAGCAGCGCACCGTGATCCTCAAACACGCGGTTCGCAACGCCCTTATCCCGCTCGTCACCCTGATTACGCTGGCGATCCCCGGCCTGTTCGGCGGCGCGATTGTCACCGAAGGCATCTTCTCCTATCCCGGCCTGGGATCGCTGTACCTCGATGCCGTGGGCGGCTACGATTGGCCGGTGGTCATGGCCTACCTGCTGGTCGTCACCAGCCTGACGATCCTCGCCAATATCTTGGCTGATGTGCTGTACGCCGTGGCTGATCCGCGTATTCGCTACAGCTAGGCCGGCTCACCAACTTCGCTCTGCGGCAAGAAAGGAACTTCCAGCGATGGCTACGACAACAAGCGCACTCGACACGGAACGGATGGCGGCGGCAGAACCCAGCCAATTGATCGTCACTTGGCGACGCTTCCGCCGCCATAAATTGGCAGTGGTTGGTTTGGTTACGTTGACGATCCTGGTCTTGATTTGTTTTCTGGCCGAGATCCCGATCATCAACGTGCGCCTGCTCGCGCCCTATGATCCCGCCGTCCAGGATCTCACCAAAGAAGGCATCTTCGCCGGATCCTCGGCCAAGCACTGGCTGGGCACCGACGACCTGGGCCGCGACATCCTGAGCCGGCTGATGTACGCCGGGCGTATCTCACTGGTGATCGGCCTGATCTGTACGCTGGTCGTTGCTATTGTCGGCTCGATTGTCGGCGCGGTGTCCGGCTACTTCGGCGGATTGGTGGATACCATTTTGATGCGGATCGTAGATCTGCTGCTGGCCGTGCCGACCTTCCCCCTGTTGCTGGTGCTGTCGCAACTCCTCGGTCCCATCTTGGGCTCGATCAACACGATTATTATTGTGTTGACCGTGTTTGGTTGGCTGGGCATCAGCCGGTTGGTGCGCGGGCAGATCCTGTCCTTACGCGGGCTTGATTTTGTGGAAGCCACCCGTGCGCTGGGCGCGTCCAACAGCCGCATTATTTTTCGCCATATGCTGCCCAACTCGCTGGCCCCGATTATCGTCAACGGCACGCTTGACGTGGGTGGCTTTATCCTGGCCGAGTCCACGTTGAGCTTCCTGGGCTACGGCGTGAAATCGCCCATCCCGACCTGGGGCAATATGCTCTCCGATGTCAACCTCTACTTCCTGAGCCATCCACTGCTGGCCTTCTACCCCGGTATCGCCATCTTGCTGACGGTGGTCTCGATCAACTTCATGGGCGATGCCCTGCGCGACGCACTCGACCCGCGCCTCAAGCAATAACCCACCCCGTTTTTGCACCACAAAGACACCCAGCACACAAAGATCCTATAAACCCTTGTGTGGTGGGTGTCTTTGTGGTGTAGTCGGCCTTACACTATGCCGCTTAATCTTGACAGCGCCGCTGCGGCTGCGTATACTGCGGGTAAGAGGCTGACAGGTCTTCAGGGCAGGGTGCAATTCCCGACCGGCGGTAAGCGGCAGGTGCCGCAAGCCCGCGAGCTGTGTGAGCAGCACGAGACGGTGCAAAGCCGTCGCCGACCGTAAAGTCTGGATGAAAGAAGATCGTGTTGGGTTTGGTGTGTTGCTGTGCCGGCGGTCGGGAAGGCGCGTCTATGCGCGAGTCCGTATCGGCTGTTGGGCAGTGGCATAGTGGATCGGCACGCCCTTCTCCTTCCGCGTTCGCCGCCCTGAACCGTCATCGGTCGGGGCGTTCTTGTGCCCGGCGCAAGGCGGGGCAGGAGTCTGGGATGCGGGTGGAGACAGGCGATCCAATAGGCAACGACATGGCGCACCGCATGGCCGCTGTGCCGCGCCTGCGCTGGGCGGCTTTTCCGGTACGGGCGCGTCCGGTGGGGGTGCTATCGTTGCTGGTGGGCCTGCTGGTCTGGCAGCTGCTGGCGTTGGCCTTGCAAGGGCCGCCGGTGCTGCTGCCCACGCCGCCCGCCGTGGCCGCACGCTTGTGGGATCTGGCGGGGCGCGGCGTGCTGTGGCCCCATGTGGCGGTGACGCTGACCGAAGCGGGGCTGGGCTTCGCGCTGGCCGCCGTGATCGGCCTGACGCTGGGCTATCCCGTGGCTAAATCGCGCCTGCTGGACGCGGCCCTCGCGCCCTACATCGCGGGCACGCAAGCGGTGCCGGTGATCGCCATCGCCCCGCTGCTCGTCCTTTGGTTTGGCCTTGATCTAGCCCCCAAAGTGATCACGGTCGCGATCATCTGCTTTTTCCCCATCTTGATCAACACGGTTATCGGCCTGCGCTCGGTAGACCGCGCCTTGATCGAAGCCGCTCAGACTTTTGGCGCAAATCAGGCGCAGATTCTGCGCTATATCGAAGCGCCGTTGGCCGCGCGCGCCATTTTGGGCGGCCTGAAACTCGCCATCACCCTGGCGATGACCGGCGCGGTGGTCGGTGAGTTTATCAGCGCCAATGCCGGGTTGGGCTACCTGCTGACCGCCGGCCGCTCGGCTTTCGACACGACGCTGATCTTCGTCGCGTTGGTCGTGTTGGTCGCCGTGGCGGTGACTGGTTACGCCCTGGTGGGCTTTTGCGAAACCCGGCTCATAGATTGGGAGTAGGGCACCGCGCCGCCTGATTGATCCACGCAGGCCACGAAGAACGACGGATTGATCCGCGAAGGAACGCGAAGAAACGCGAAGAAACGCGAAGAACGATGAAGGAGACATTTAGGGCACCGCGTAAAATGATTGATCCACGGAGGACGCGAAGGATCACAAAGATGTTGATAAAGAATGGGATGGCTATTTGCGGGATTTTCTAACCGGTACTTAAGGCTGGAACTTGGATGGGTGGTATGTGCCGGCCCTCCGCCAGATCAATGAATGATGTCGGAACCGGCAACGTGTGGGGCCGCTCTTCCCTTCGCCCAATAAAAGGAGCACTGTTTAAGCATGGTCACGTTTTCCACACTACGCTACGCCGCGCTGCTGCCCGCCCTGTTGCTGGCCGCCTGCGGCACCACCGATTCGCCTACGGCCGTCACCGGCAGCACGCCCCTGCCGACTGGTAGCCCCGCCGGCGGTACGCCGGCGGCCAGCAACACGCCGAGCAAGCCGCTCACCAAGATTACCGTGGCGATGGGCTATATTGCCAATGTGCAATTCGCGCCCTACTACTTGGCCGAGGATCGCGGCTATTATGCCGCCGAGGGGTTGGCGGTGGAGTTCAAGTACGGGCAGGTCAACGATCTGCTCAAAGTGGTGGCCGAGGGTGGCCTGGACTACGCCAACGTCAGTGGCGACGAAATGGTGCCGGCGGTGGCGCAGGGCATTCCGGTGCGCTACGTCATGACCGGCTACTATCGCTATCCCGTGGCGCTGGCGACGATCACCGGCAGCGGGCCGGCCATTGCCGCGCCCGCTGACCTCAAAGGGCACACGGTCGGCGTGCCCGGTCCCTACGGCTCCAACTACATCGGCCTCAAGGCGCTGCTCAAGGCCGGCCAGTTGACGGAGAAAGACATCACGCTGCAATCGATCAATTTCACCCAGGTCTCGGCGCTGATCAACCGGCAGGTGGATGCGGCGATGGTCTATTCGATGAACGAGCCGATCCAGATCCAGCTGGCGGGCAAAACGGTCAGCCTGCTCCAGGTGGCCGATTATGCCGACTTGGCGGCGGTGGGTATCGCTACCGGCAACAAAAAGATCGCCGCCCAGCCCGACCAGGTGCGAGCCTTTGTGCGCGCTACGCTCAAAGGCACCGCCGACACGTTGACCGACCCGGATGCGGCGTTTGCCGCCAGTCTGCGCCGTACCCCCGAACTGGCCGTCGCCGATCAGCCGATCCAACGCGCCGTGCTGACCGCCACGTTGCCCTTCTTCACCCCGCCGGCGGGGCGCGTGCCGGGCAGCAGCGATGCCCACACCTGGGCCACGACCGAAGCCTTCCTGCGCGAAATCGGCCTCAGCCCCCAGCCGATTGACCCGACCACGCTCTATAGCAACGAGTTTCTGCCGCAACCGTAGCCGGAGCGAATAGTAGGAGGGGGCTGTGCCCCCCGAAAGGCTGCGCGAATGGTAGGAGGGGGCTGTGCCCCCCGAAAGTGGGGGCAAGGCGCGGCACCCGCCGGGGCAAATCACGGGCGGGGACAGCCCCCTCCTATGCGGCGGCGCTTGCGGGGGACTACGTGGCGGCGCTTGCGGGGGACACCGCCCCCTCCTACGCGGCGGCGCTTGCGGGGGACACCGCCCCTTCCTACCATCCAATGCGTTGCTTACTTGCGGGGGACACAGCCCCCTCCTACCATTTGCTCAGAACTCACGGTTGCGACGGGGCGGAGGGCAGGGCGGCGTTGTAGGCGCTCCATTCGGTCTCGAATTGCTGCTCAGTTTGATCGGCGTAGGTTTGTAGGCGGGTGAGGGCGGCTTGGGCCGTATCAAACGCCCGCTTGGTTTGGATCTGCTTGCCGATAGTGGCATTGGTCCCGTTGCGTTGGGCGGCTTGTTGCGCGGCGCGAAAATCGGCTTCCGCTGCGCTGCTGGCCTGGGTCGCGTCCGGGATCTGGCCCAGCTTATCCACATAGGCGGCTGCTGTGTCAAGCGCGTGGGCGCGGGCTTCCAGCGCCGTGAGCAACCGGCTGCGGTGGGCAGCGTAGCCGGACGGCGCACTCAGGCGTTCGACGGCGGTCTTGTAGGTGCTGCCGGCCTGGACAAAACCTTGTAGCTGGGTCGCCGCTTCACCCGTCGGCAATGCTCCCTGGCTCGTCTTATGCACCGTATCGGCCACCTCGCGGTCACTCGCCTGGATTTGGTCCATCAACGCCGTCACCGAATCGCTATAGGCTTGGATCGCCGCCTGGGCGGTCAGCGTGGGTAGCGCGGCGGCGGTGGCTTGCGCCGCGGCGGCGACCGCCGCTCCCGTGGCCGAGGCCATGGCTGCCACACCGACGGCGGTGGCCTGGGCCGTGTTCGTGCCGCTGTTGCTGTGCCCCAACCCTCCACATACCACGAGCGCGCCGCCGCCTAACAAGACCACCACCACCAGCA
>JALYUO010000478.1 GCA_030853735.1 Chloroflexota bacterium | reverse complement strand
CCGCCGACCTGCGCGGCACCGCTGCCGGCATCAGCGTGGACCCGCCCGATGTGGAAGCCTGGGCCACCGGCGACAGGGAGCCGTAATGCGGACGTACTATGCCTTTCGCCTCGGTGTGCTGCTGGCGGGGATCATCCCGCACCGGCTGGCCTACTGGCTCTGCTCAGTGATTGGCAACGCGCTGTTCTATGTTAGCGGCAACGCCCGGCGCGCCGTGCAGGATAACTTGCGCCATGTGTTCGGCGCGCAGGTGGGGCCGCGCAAACTCAACCGCACCACCCGCGCCGTCTTCCGCAATATGATCAAGAATTATTACGAACTCTTCTGCCTGCCCCATTTCACCGCCGAGCAGCTGCGCGAACGGGTGCAGGTATTGGGGGCCGAACACATGGCTGATGGCTTGAAAGGCGGGCGCGGCGCGATCATCTTTGCCGGGCACATCGGCAACTTTAACCTAGCCTCGCAATTGGCCGTCGTGCTCGGCTTTCCCGCCAATATCGTGGCCGAACAGATGCACCCGCCCATCCTGCACGAGTTCGTCAGTGGGCTGCGCGAACGCTTTGGCCTCAAATTGATCCCGCTGGGGCCGGACGTGGTACGCGGCATCGTCCATGCGTTGCGCCACAATGAATTGCTGGGCCTAGCCGCCGACCGCGACCTAACCGATAACAGCATTCCGATCACCTTTTTCGGTGAGGCGACTGAATTGCCGTCGGGGCTGGCCGCATTGTCGCTGCGCCTGCGGACCCCGCTCATCCCCATCCATGTGATTCGCCGGGGCAACGACCGCACAGTGGTGCGAATCTATCCGCCGTTGCAACTCACGCGCAGCGGCGACCGCGATGCCGATGTGCAGGCCGGCACCCAGCAAGTCGCCCGCGTGCTGGAAGCGATGATCCGCCGCACGCCCGACCAGTGGGTGGTGATGCAACCCGTCTGGCCCGACCCCCCGCCGCCCGCGCTGCCGCCGCCGGTCGCCGCTAATCCTACTAGCCGCGATCCTGCCGTGCCCGTCGCGGCGCGGTCGGCCTGAGCCGCCATGTATTGCACCCGCCTGCAACTGGCCGAGTTCCGCAACTACGCCGCGCTGGACTGCGCCCTGCCACCGGGCATCAGCGTCATCCAGGGCGGCAACGGTAGCGGCAAGACTAGCCTGCTGGAATCGCTTTACCTACTTGCCACCACCCGCTCGGCCCGCGCCGCCGGGGATGCCGAACTGGTGAATATGGCCGCCGCCGCCGACCTCGGCGTGCCGCCCTTCGCCCGCATCGCCGCTGACGTGACCCGCCACGACGAAGCGGTGGCCCTCGAACTGATCATTGCCCGCGACGACTACCGCGCGCTCACCCTGCCGGCCGGGGCCGCGCCCGAACTGGCCGCCGCCGCGCCCGCCCTGCCCGCCGCCCGCAAGCGGATCAAGGTCAACGGCGTGCCGCGGCGCGCGGTGGACCTGATCGGCCAGATCACCGTGGTGCTGTTCACGCCCGAAGATGTGGACCTCGTGACCGGCGAACCGGCCTTGCGCCGCCGCTATCTTGATATGACCATCGCCCAGGTGGACCACCGCTACGTCCGCACGCTGGCCCACTACGGCAAAGTGCTGACTCAGCGCAACGCGCTCTTGCGCGGGATGCGCGAAGCCGGCCGCAGCCCTCTGAGCAGTGGCGTGGGCGAAGAATTGCGCTATTGGGACGAGGAACTGGCCCGCGCCGGCGCGTATATCACGCTGCGCCGCCAAGTCTGGGCCACGCGCGTCAACCGGCTGGCCGGCGCGCTGCACAGCGATCTGGCCGGCGCGGGCGGCGACGGGGCACCATTCAAAGGGCATTTCGGGGTTGCTTACAGCGCCGCCGTGGCCCCCGCCGCCCGCGCTGCGCTGGCCCCCGAACTGGCCGCGCAATGGTTGGCGCTCCAGGCCGACGCACCGCTAGACGGGGATAGCCCCGATCACGCCCGCCGCCAAGCCCGCATCCCCCACGTTGAGCGGCTGGTGGAGGAGTTAAGTGCCGCCTTCCTCGACCAATTGGCGCGGCTGCGCGGCGACGAGGTGCGGCGCGGCGTGTCGCTGCTCGGCCCGCACCGCGACGACCTGCGCCTGACGCTGGCCGACCTACCGTTGGCAACTTTCGGCAGTCGCGGCCAGCAGCGGACCGCAGTGTTGGCGCTCAAACTGGCCGAAGTGGTGCTGATGCGAACCGAAACCGGCGACTCGCCCATCCTGCTGCTGGACGACATCCTCTCCGAACTGGATGCCGCGCGCCGCGGCTTCGTCCTCCGCACGCTGGCCGGTCCCCTCGCCCCCAGCGACCGCCCACCGCAAGTCCTCATCACCAGCACCGACTGGACCCCGTTCGACCCCGCTTTCCTGGCCGAGGTCAACCGTTTCACCGTAGACGAAGGCCAACTCACCGCCCTCTAGCCCTGTGCGCGCCGACCTAACCCCCCACCCCCTTCCCTACGAAGAGAGGGGGAGTCTAAGTAGCGATGGGATTTATAGCAGGTATCGGAGTAGCGCCCGTCTCGCTCCCCCTTCCTTCGTAGGGAAGGGGGTGGGGGGTTAGGTCGCCCGGTCACGCCAGGTGCCGCAACCGCCACGCGCCCCAGCTCAGGCTGCCCAGCCCCGCCGCCAACAGGCCGACGGCCAGGGGCCAGGCCACGTTGCCCGGCAACTGTGCGGCCCATAGATACCAGGCCCAATGGTCGGCCAGATGCGCGCTTTGCGTGTCGTAGTACCAACGCGGCGCGGGGTAATACGGCTGCACCGGCAGGGCATCGGCCACCCGCAGCGGGCGGCCCGTCACATCCTGCACGGCCAGCGCCTCGATCAGCAGGCCCAAGTCTTCGTTGCGCGCCCCGGCTCCCGCCTGCTTGGGGTTCCAGGTGGGGCTGCTCAGGGTCAGCCGGCCGGGCCGTGACCCCGCCGGCGCAGGGATCGTCGCCGTCAGCACCGTCTCAATCGGGCTGTCGCCGACGGGCCAGCGCTCGGCAGGCAACGCTTGGCCGTCTAGCGCCACCTGCATCGTAGCACGCGGCAGGGTCGGCGGGCGGTGGTCGGCCAAGCGTGCGGTCAGCGTCAGCGGGTACGCGGCGACCGGCAAGCCGATGATCGCTGCGCCGGTGGTCCAGCGCGGCCACAAGTCGCCCGCATACTTGTCGCCTTCGCTGTACGACACGCCGCCGGTCAGCAGGGCCACACCGTTGTCGGGGTAGCCCCGTTGCGCCCACCAGTCGCCCAATCGGGCGTTCAGCACAGTCCAATGGCCGCGCACCGGCGAATAGGTAGCATTCCAATAGCGCGTCTGGTCGTCGTTGACCAGGTTGATATAGGTGTCGAAGTTGACCGCCGCGCCCAGCGCCTGCACCGCCAACCCGGCCACCCCCAGCCCTGCGATGCCCGCCGCCAGCAAGCGCCGTCCCGCCGACCAGTGCGCCGGCGACAGCAGGGGCGTATCAGCCGCCGGCAGCAAAGCCAATGCGGGCAGCAGGAGAAACGGCACGAGCGGCAGCAGGTAGCGCGGTCCCCACGCGCCGTCGCCCGGCCAAAAGCGGTAGATGCTGAACAGGAGCAGCGGCGGCCCCACCACGCCGGCCAGCGTCAGCGCCAGGGCCGGGCG
>JALYUO010000702.1 GCA_030853735.1 Chloroflexota bacterium | reverse complement strand
GAGCTGACCAAGAGCGAAGCGGACTTGGTGGAGTATGAGATACGCAGTTGGGCTGGCTGGTATCACCCCATGACGATGGGGTTGTTGGCGGGGGCGTTCTTGTTGCAGGTGCAACAGGACTGGGGGGGGAAGATGCCCCACATCACGCGGCCGCAGGTGAGCCGGGTGGTACGCGAGTTGCTGCCGCAGCGGAAGTGGACAAAGGAGGAGTTAATCGGTTGGCTGCATGAGACACAGAAGCGCAACGAGCGGGCGAAACGTTCGCACAGCAAGCGCCGGGCAATGACGCAGGTCAAGCCGGATACCTCCTAAACCGTCGTTGTAATACTAGGCTCCCCCTTCCTTCGTAGGGAAGGGGGTTGGGGGGTGAGGTCGTCCGTCTACTTGGGCACGTAGGTAAACAGCACGTCGCGGTACAGCACGCGATAGCCGGCGCGTAGGGCGGCGCGCATGGCGGGCGTGAGAATATCGCTGCGGAGCGGCCTGCCGGGCGGGTCGCTCACCGGGTCTCCATCCAGCACCAGCAGCGGGAACTGCCCGCCGCGCAGTTGCGCTGTGAACGCGCCGGCATCCCAGCGCCCGGCGGCCGCCAGCGCAGTCATGGTGAATGGGTCGTCATAGGCCGTGGTCTTGCCCGCCAGGGCCAGGATACCCGGATCGTCGGCGAAATACGAACCAGGGGGGCTGCTACGCACCAGTTCCACGATCTGCCGTAATTGGTTCTGCTTCTCTGCGTCGGGCATCGTCAGATCGGCAGCATACCAAGTGGCTGGGCTCGCGGCGAGTTGTAGGAAGGCGAGGCCGGCGGCGAGTGTCGCCACGTACAAAGTGAAACGTGAAACGTGAAACGTGAAACGTGAAACGTATTGCGTATTGCGTAAAGGCAGCGAGTCGCTTGCCGACAACCGACGACCGCCCACGGCCCACGGCCCACGGCCCACGGCCCACGGCCCACGGCCCACGGCCCACGGCCCACGGCCCACAGCCCACGGCCCACCGGCTAGCACGCTGCCGGTTGCCAGCGCGAGCGCGAGATCTACGGCCAGCAGGTGGTTGGAGTCGGCTCCCACGACTCCGGCGGTGGGCAAGGTGGCGAGGGCGGCGGCGATGTACCAGACGACGGGACGGTTGCGGCGGGTCCAGGCGGCCCACGCCAGATAGCCCAGCGCCACGGCGATCAGCGGCCAATGGTCCTCCGCCCAGGCCGTCAGCAGCCGGGTGAACGTGGGCGCGGACCAGGGTAGGCTGTGATAGACGATCATCTTGCCGTAGAAGCCGTGGCCGGTGGCGACATCCAGCGCGAGGAAGATGCCGCCGCCCAGCGCCCCCAGCGCCGCGATCCAGCGCAGCCCCTGTCGCCAATCGCGCACCAACAGCCACGCGGCCCCGCCCAGCGGCCCGGCCAGCGCCGTCTGTTTGGTATAAAGCGCCAGCACAAAGCAGGGAATCGCCAGCCAGACGAAGGCGGAATGCGGAATGCGGAATGCGGACTGGTTGGATTGCGGATTAGAAACTTCTTGTTCCTTCTCCGTAGCTCCATGGCTCCGTGATGAACGCGCGCCGAGCACGAGGCAGGCAAGGCCGGCGGTTTGGCACGCCAGCATGAGCATATCGGCGCGAAAGCGGGTACTCCAAATCAGCACCGGCGGGCAGGCCAGCCACAACCCGGCGGCGGCCACCCCAGCGGCGAGGCCGAGGATCGCCCGTCCCCCCCAACGCCCGGCAGTGTTGCGTGTTGCGTGTTGCGTGTTGCGTGTTGCGTTCGTGGGGCTTGCTGCTGCGTGCGCTTCGCCCACGAGGGCCAGGGAGTCATTACCGTCTAATTCCCCTCCCCCTTTAGGGGAGGGGTTGGGGGAGGGGTCGGTGTGCCTCTCGCGCCGGTCGGTCGCCACGATGAGGATAATGAGCGCCGCTACGGCCAGCGCCGCCCAGAGGGAGAGGCTGCGCCCGTCGAAGAAGCCCGGCGTGGCCGGCATGACGCGGCCCGCCAGCCAATAGTAGACCGGCGGGTAGGGGCCGGAGATAAACCGCTCCGCCGTGATTGGCCCGTAGAGATCGCCGCCCGCGCGCAGCAGCAGCGTCTCGTAGAGCATCAACCCCTCGGAGCCGGGACGCGGGTAGGGATAGGGCAACCACTGCTGGGCATTTGCGGCAAACGCGGCCACCGCCTGCCCGCACCCCACCAACAACAGCAAACCTAGTGCAGCGGTCAGCCCACCTACTCCATAGCGGAGCCGGCGGAACCTGATGGCGGGTCCACCGTGCGCGGGGGCGTTCACGCTGTAGTATAGTCCGCCCGGATGGGGTTGGCAGGAGTCACAGGGATTGCGGGGTTTAGCTCACGATAGAACGCGACCCAAATCACGATTGTCCAGGCGGCAAAAGGAGCGTTGAGGACGGCCTGGGGCAGCCATTTCACGCTGTTCACGGCGATACCCGGTACAGCAGCATGGATCCCATCGGCGAGCAGGGTCGTGAGAAGATTGATCGCAAAGCCGACCACCCCTAGAACAATGTTCAGCAGAACTACGAGCAGAATATTGGAACGTGCGACAGCTAGGGTATGGCGGATGGCCTGGATAGGCGAGTCATGTGTAAGCACCAGGATACATTGGGCGAGGCTTAGTATTGTTCCCATGATAATGAATAATGGCATAGCCACTACTGAAGACACGGTTCGTGGCAAAAACAGGAAGAACGGCAGCCACACCACTAAGAAGGGAAGGACCAGGAGCATCAATAAAACGAACAGTGCCCACCAGCGCTGTACACCCGCTCGCCAAGCAGTCCGTAGCGTGATCGTGTTACCTTGTAAAGCCTGATCGGTGGCGACAACTAAACCTGCCTGCAACACTAGCGCCGCTCCCAAAGCGACTAATGCCACAAGTAATGCTACGCAACTAGTGGCCGTTTCTAAGATGGTCGGGGTTTTGCTGGACGGGCTGCTGATTAGGCTGGTGGCTGAGGGCAGCACACCCGCTAGAAAGCTCAACAGCCAGAGGATTCGATAGCGCATTAGCAGCGCCCAGGCTTGCCCCAAGCGGTTAGTAAGATCCTGAACCACATTGCACCTCTTCTTCGCGTGTTTGGGTTTGGCGACCTGTCATACTGCAAGACGAGCCTAAAATGCGCCACATCCAGGTGCGTCCGGCAGTAAACGCCTCACTGAAAGTCGCGTATTGCCCTGGTTGGCGCGGTCGGCGGCGTAACTCGAAGCCGCCTCAAAGGCCGGGCGCAGGAATATGGCATAGGCCAGAAACACCAGCAGGGTCAGACAGCTAACTAGGGCCGCTGCGCTGAGCGCCGCCGTAGCTGCGCCCGCGTTGTAGCCACTCCTGCCGTTAAAGTTACTCAGCCGCCGCCCAGATTCAAATTGATGTTCGTGCTGGACAGGATCAGCGCCAAGCCAATAGCTCACAGCACGCGGTTTTGCGATGTGATCTGGAACGAACGTGCGACAGGATGCCGCCAATGTCTACATTCATGCCGAATCCTCCTCTAGCAGCAGCTTCCGCAGCAGGTTGAGTGCGGCCAGCGCCATGAGCCGCTTCACTTCGCCGCGCGCCGACTGGATGGGCAAGCGCAGCGCGCGGTGGCGGGTCGCGCCGTCCGCTAGGGTGATAAGCGCCGCAATCCAGGCATCGCCCCGCACCCGCGCATCGTCGCGTCCGGCGGGCAACGGCCCCACCGTGACCAGCGCGGCGGATGCACCCCAGTGGGCGGTGGCGGCTGCGGCCAGCGCCTGCACGCCCACTTCGCTCGACAACTCTTCTACGTTAAAATCCAGCCCGGCGTTTCGCACGGCGGCAAGCTCCGTGCTGGGCACTGTGAGCGTGGCGACCACCCGGCTGGGATCGGTTGCAGCGGTCAGCAGGCGGGCCAGCGCGCCACCGGTGGCCCCGCCGACCTCGACGACCGCCAGCCGCTGATCGCGCCGGCCGAGCAAGCGGGTGAGCACGTCTTCCAGCGGCTCGTCGTCCACGCCCCAGATCGCGTCGCCCAGGCGGGCGCGCACGGCGGCTTCCAGGGGGGCCAGCAGTGTGCGGGCCGTGGCCTCATTGCCGGCGCGGGCGGTGAGGCGTAGATGGATGCCGTCGTTCTTGGCATAGGTCGCCAACGTCGGGTTGCTGCCGTGGATCAGATCCAGCACCTGCGCTTCTGCCGCCGATTCGCCGATGCCCAGCACTTTGAGCGTGCGCGACACGATTTGCCCGCCGGTGTGCGCGGCCAAGCGCGGCGCGGCTTCGTGGCTCCACATCCGCATCATTTCGTGCGGCACACCCGGCATGGCGACGATGATATGCCCGGCCCGTTCGACCCACCAGCCGGGCGCGGTGCCCACCGGGTTGAGCAAGATCGTGCCCGACGCGATGCAGGTAGCTTGCTTGATGTTGCTGGGCGGCATGGGCAGGCTGCGCCCGGCGAAAAAAGCGCGCAGTTCGGCTTCCAGCGCCGGCTGCACGATCATCGCTTCGCCCAGCACCGCCGCAATCGCTTCGCGTGTCAGGTCGTCCTCGGTCGGCCCCACGCCGCCGGTCACAATGGTCAGATCCGACCGCTCGAACGCCCGCGCCAGCACGGCCCGCAACCGCTCCAGGTTATCGCCCACCTGCGACACCCAGTAGCAATTGATACCCAGCGCCGCCAGTTCGCGGGTCAGGTAGGTGGCATTGGTATCGGTGATATTCCCCAGCAGCAACTCAGTGCCGACTGAGACAATTTCAGCGTTCATAGGCTCCCAGGTGTCAGGTATCAGGTATCAGGTATCAGGTATCAGGTGTCAGGTGTCAGGTGTCAGGTATCAGGTGTCAGGTGTCAGGTATCAGGTGTCGGTCGTCGGTCGTTAATTCATAATTCATAATTCAGAACTCAGAACTCAATCACGTCTGGGCTGCCGCTTCCACTTCGGCGATCACTTCGCGGGTCAGGCCGGCGTGTTCGGCGGCGGTGGCGAAGGCGGCAGGGTCCATGGCGTGGCGGGCCTGGAGGATGGTGAGCGCGGCGTAGGCCGCTTCGGGTCGGCTGCTACCATGGAAGATGGAGAGCGCCTGCCACGAGTTGGCGATGGCGGCGGTGTAGTCGCCTTCGTCCAGCCGCAGGCGGCCCAGTTCAGCCAGCGTGCCGCCCACACCGGGCCAATCGCTCAGGCGTTGATTGATCGCCAGCGCCAGGCCGTAGTAATCCTCGGCCTCCTTGTGGTTGCCTTGCAGGCGGCGCAGCATTCCCATCTGGTGCAGTGTACCGGCCATGCCGCTGCGATCACCCAGCGTCGTTTTGAGCGCCAGACTCTGCGCGTAATAATCGTCCGCGCCGCTGTAGTCACCGCTTTGCAGGCGCGAACGGCCCAGTTGGTGCAGCGTGCGGGCCAACGCCGCGCTGTTGCCGGTCACGTCGGCCAGCCGGGCGCTCTCTTGCAGCAGCGGCTCGGCCTCTGCATACGCGCCCGCATACTGGCGCAGCACGCCCAACTGGTGCAGGCAATCGGCTAGTGGGCCGTTCTGGCCCAGCGCGCGGTAGTCGGCGGCGGCGGCTTCATAAGCCACTTGGGCGGTGGCGAGGTCGCCCGCTTGGAACGCGCCGTCGGCTTCGGCCAGTTGCATGGCGGCACGCGCAGTGCGGGCTTCGGGCGGCAGGGCAGCGGCTGGGTCCACGGTTCCTCCTCAAGTGCCCCGCCATTGTAGGCGGCAGGGGGCGGGTTTGTCAACTGCGGAGTGTGGTGACGGCTCCGACGGTGCTTGGGCGTATGGAATGCAAGTAAGCGCTAGGTGGTAGGCGCGCCCGGCGGTGCGCCGTACCTGTTGGTGGTAGGCGCGCCCGGCGG
>JALYUO010000667.1 GCA_030853735.1 Chloroflexota bacterium | reverse complement strand
GGACAATACGGCACCCGCCGGGGGAGATCACGGTCGGGCAAGCGTCGCGGGACGGAGCCACCCGCCTACAGCCCGTTGCATATCAGGCGCTCGAAAGCGCAGCAACGGATGCTACCGTGCTACGCTACCGGAAACCCCAGCGCCCGTCAACTGCCGACCGCCGACCGCCGACCGCCGACTGACGACCGGGCTACGGCTGAATGATCACCCGCGTGCCTTCGATCAACAGGCGACCGGCGGCATAGAGCACCACCGCTGCGGGCAGCAGGCGGTGTTCGACGGCCTGGATGCGGGCGCGCAGGCTGTCTACCGTGTCGTCGGGCAGCACCGGCACGGCTTCTTGCAGGATGATCGGCCCGGCATCTACGGCCGGCGTGACGAAGTGGACCGTCACGCCGGTGACGCGCACGCCGGCGGCCAGCGCATCGGCGATAGCGTGCAGGCCGCCCGCGAAGGCCGGCAACAGCGAGGGGTGCAAATTGATCAGCCGCCCGCTCCAGCGGTCACAAATCGGCGGCTCCAGCACGCGGTCAAAACCCGCGCAGACGATCAGTTGCGCGTCTGCCCCGTCGAGGAAATCGGCCAGCGCCCGCTGCTGATCCAGGCGGCTGGGGTGGCCCGCACGCGGCACGGCCAGTTGGTGAATGCCCTGCTCCGCCGCAATCGCCAGGGCGGGCGCGTCACTATGGTTGCAGGCCACGGCCACCACACGCGCAGGCAGACTGCCGTCGGCGCAGCGGTCGAGCAGCACGCGCAGATTGCTGCCGCGCCCCGAAGCCAGCACGCCGATCCGCAGATCCGTAGCACCGCCAAGCGGCAGTTCGGCCTGCACCAGCGCCGTGTCCACAGGGGGGGAATCGCTCATGCGTCGCCGAGCGTGACGGCGGGATCGTCGCCGGTGCGCGCCGTCACCCGCCCGACGATTTGCGCGGCGGGGGCCAGCGCCTGGATCGCCGCCACTTGGGCCGGCGCAGCAATCAGGATGAAGCCGAGGCCCATGTTAAACACATGAGGCATCTCCGCCGCCGCGATGCCGCCGCGCTCGGCGATCAGCGCGAAGATCGGCGGCACGGTCCAGGCACGCGGATCGAGCGCGACGGCGGTGCCTGGCGGCAAGATGCGGGCGATGTTGCCGGGCAGCCCGCCGCCGGTGATATGGGCCATGCCGCGCACCAGCGGCCCCTCCGGTCCATCCAGCAAGGGGGCCACTGCCGGCAAATAGCAACGATGCGGCAGCAATAACACCTCGCCCAGCGTGGCCTCCCACCCCGGCGGCGTTTCGTCCAGCCGTGCGCGGATCACGACGGCAGCGGCATCGTCCAGCCCTAGCGCCCGGCGGGCCAGCGAATAGCCGTTGGTGTGCAGCCCCGCCGCCGGCAGCCCCAACACCACGTCGCCCGGTGCAATCGCGCTGCCCAGGATCATGCGCCCGCGTAGGACCATGCCGACGATGAAGCCGGCCAGATCGTAGTCACCGGCGGCGTAAAAGCCGGGCATTTCAGCGGTCTCGCCGCCCAGCAAGGCGCAGCCGACGGCGCGACAGGCTCCCGCGAGGCCGCCGACCACGGTGGCTACCTGGGCCGGGTCCAGTTTGCTGCCGGCGAAATAATCGAGGAAAAACAGGGGGCGGGCACCACAGGCTAGAATATCATTCACGCAGTGGTTGACCAGATCGGCACCTATCGTGTCATGGCGACCGGCGGCCAGCGCCAAGCGCAACTTGGTGCCCACCCCGTCGGCGCTGGCGACCAGCACCGGATTGGCCGGGCCGTCGGCTTGGCCCAGCACCCCAGCTAGACTATACAGCCCGCCGAAGTGGCCCACATCGGCCAGCACAGCGGGGCCGAACGTGGCGCGCACGGCCGCCCGCATCAGCGTCACCGCCTGCTCTCCCGCCGCGATGTCTACTCCGGCCGCCGTGTAGGCCGGCGCGCGCTCGTCCCCTGGCATGGCGTGCTGCCCCTCGGCTAAATGGCGGCCAGCGCCGCAGTCAGCGACCCCTTGTACTGCTTGGCCGTGAACCGGATGCGGCCCAGGTCGTTGCGGTCGTCCGACACGACCAGCATCATGCCCTCATCGCCCAACGGCTCGATCAACACCACGCCGCCTTCATACTCAATGATCGTTTGCAGCGCCCCACCGCGCGCCATTTCGCGGCCCAACGCCTCGGCCAGCAACAGACCGTTGGTTGCCACCGCCGCCAGCGCATCAGCATCCAGGTCGGCGCGATGGACGCTCTCGATCACCAAGCCATCGGAGCCGACCACCGCCGCCATGCCCACGCCGCGGATCGCACGGAACTTACTCAATACATCTTGCATTCCTGTCGCCATCGCGCTGCCTCCTCCTGATTTATGTCACGTTGTTCTTGCCCATTATAGCAGGACTCGGCGGCTTTGGGAAGCGCCTTTCGCAGGCAATTCGCGTTATCATCAATATGATCAACGTTAGTAACCCGTCGCGCGGTGAAAAACCCGCGCCGCCGACGCTGTTAGATGCCGTCTTGCTGGAGGAGAGCGAACCGATCATCCATAGCTGGGCCGTCGCGCTGCACAGCATGAGCCACAGCACCTATGCCGAACGCTCACTAGCCGAACTGCGCGTCACCTGTAGCGCCTGCTTCCTGGCCTATCAGGAGGTGATCCAACAGCACGATCATGGGCGGTTGCGCCAGTTTATCGGCGACATTGTGCAACTACGATCCGCGCAAGGGTTTTCGCTGGTCGAGATGCAACGCGCTTTCCTGACCGCCAAAGCCATCGTGCGGCCGCGCTTGCTGGCCCGCTATGCCGCGCAGCCCGATGTGGTCGCTTTTGCCGCCGATTGGTTGCGCTTCGAGAATACGGTAGACCTGGCCTTGTTGCGCTTCACCGAGCAATATCACCGCACCGAAATGGCAAGCAAAGACCGCCAACTGGCGCGCGTCAACAACCTGAGCCGGCAGTTGATGCAAATCGCCACGCACGATGAACTGACCGACCTCTACAACTTCCGCTATTTCGAGGAGCACCTGCTGCAAGAGGTGGAGCGGGCCGCTCGCTATCACCGCCCGCTGTCGCTGCTGATGGGCGACTTGGATCACTTCAAGGCGATCAACGACACCTACGGCCACCCCGTCGGCAACGAGGTCTTGCAAGCCGTCGCCGCGACGATCCGCGCGCTGCTGCGGACGGGGGATGTGGCGGCGCGCTATGGCGGCGAGGAAATTGCCGTCATTCTGGCGGAAACGACCGAACGCGCAGCCCAGCGGGTGGCCGAAAAGCTGCGCGCCGCCGTCGCCGCCGGGCTGCGCCCCGACCTGCCCGCCGTCACCCTCAGCTTCGGCGTGGCGCAAGCCGATCCCGCCGACGCGGACGGCAGCGCCCTCGTGGTCGCCGCCGACAACGCCCTCTATGCCGCCAAACAGGCCGGGCGCAACTGCGTGCGGACCGCCCGCAAAGGGGCCAGAGGGAAACGGACAACGTGAGTAATGGCGGGTGCAGCGCAGCTTATTGCGCGCCGACGGACCTAACCCCCTAACCCCCTTCCCTACGAAGGAAGGGGGAATCTACGTAGCGATAGGCGGCATCAGGGGCCGGCGTAGCGTCCGTCTCACTCCCCTCTCCTCCGCAGGGGAGAAGGGGTTGGGGGTGAGGGTAGCCGACGCGCAACAGGCCGACGCGCAGGTGCTGGGCTTATGCAAACTCCTACTACCGCCCAGCGGTTATGCTCATCGGGCCAGGGTCCAGCACTGGTGCGGTGTAGTCGCGCCCGGCTGGGCGCTCGTGGGGGTGGCCCAGCCCCAGCCGGTTCGGGGCACGGGCACTTGGGCCGGATCAGGTAACCTGGGGATCCTCCCCAACGAGTCCGGCGCACAGCCGGGCGCGACTACATCTATAGGACTTTGCATACGCCCTGCGCGCGTCAGCCGGCCGATTACACAAACAGGCTCATCTGGTGTATACTGCGGTGGGGGAAGTGCTAATGGGCCGGCACAGAAGCCGCCGCATTCGGCGGGGCATTCTCATAGCAATCATGAGCTGGGCGCTGGCCGGCTGTACGCTGGGAGCCGCCGCGCCGACCACCGTGAGCAGTCCACCCGGCGCGACCAACGGGCCGAGCCCGGTAAGCGCCGGCTCTGGGCCGGGCACGCGCGGGGCCACGGTAGCGCCGGGAGATAGCTCCAGCGCAGGCGCAAACGGCCCCACTCCCGGCCCCACCCCGATCTCCGCCTGGCGACCCGGCGCGCACCGGAGCACGACTGCCGCGCCGAGTGGGCTACTGCGGGCGGGCACGCTCACCGTCGGCAGCGACCTCAGCGGGCCACCGCAAGCCTATGTAGACGGCGCAGGCCGGCCCATCGGCTTCGATATGGATGTGGCCGCCGAACTGGCGAGTCGCTTGGGACTGACCCTGACGGTGGTCAATGCCAAGTTTGACGACATTATCATGAACCTGAACAGCGGCCGGTTCGATGTGGTGATTTCGGCGGTAACGATCAAGCCAGAGCGTGAACAGGTCGTGCAATTCGTGCCCTATTTTAGCGCCGGGCAGGCCGGGCTGGTGCAGGCGGGCAACCCGCAGAGCATCCACACGCTGGACGATCTGGCCGGCAAGACGGTTGCCACCGAACAAGGCACCGCCGAAGAAGACACGCTGCATACATTAAATATTCGCCTAGAAGCCGCCGGCAAGCCGAAGGTTACGGTGCTGATCTATGCCGGCGACCTCGAAGCGGTCGCGCAACTGCGGCAGGGCCGCGCAGTCGCTACCTTGCACGACTCGCCGGTCGCCGCCTATTATGCGGCGCTCGACCCCACCGCGTTCACCGTCGGTATTCCGGCGTTCGCTGTGGCCCCTGAAGGCATCGGCGTGGCGAAAGGGAATAGCGCCATCTTCCAAGCAGTGACCGCAGCGGTGCAGGCCATGCAGGGGGATGGTACGATGGACGTGATCAAGACCAAGTGGGGGCTGAAATAGCCCGGTCACCAGTGATTTTTCCAGTAGTTGCATGAGGAGGAGAGAGTTGCTAGTTCGCTACGGGATCGTTGCGCGGCGGGGTATGGGTACACTCCTCTTGGCACTGCTGCTCACTGCCTGTAACCTCAGTGCCGACCCCACGCCTACGGTAGTCAGCCCGCCCACCGCGACGGTGCTTGCCGTCGCTACCGCGCTGCCCCTGCCCAGTCCCACCGCAAACGGTCCCCGTCCTGGCCCCACCCCGATCTCTGCGTGGCGACCCGGCGCACACCGCGGCACCATCCCCGCCCCGGCGACGCTGGTGCGGACCGGCACGCTTACGGTCGGCAGCGATGTCAGCTATCCGCCGCAGGAGTATTTTGACGGCGCGGGCCACCCCGTCGGCTTCGACATAGACGTGGCCGACGAAATGGCCGGTCGTTTGGGGCTGACTCTGACGGTGGTCAATGCCAAGTTTGACGACATTATCATGAATCTCAACAACGGGCAGTACGACGCACTGTTCTCGGCCATGACGATCAAGCCGGAACGCGAACAGGTGGTACAGTTCGTGCCTTATTTCAGTGCCGGGCAGGCCGTGTTGGTGGCCGCCGGCAACCCACAAGGCATCCACACGTTGGAGGACTTGGCCGGCAAAACGGTTGCCACCGAGCAAGGCACGTCGGAAGAAGACACGCTGCGTGTGTTGAACACCCAGCTCGAAGCCGCCGGCAAGGCCAAAGTGACCGTGCGGATCTACCCCACCGACACCGAGGCCGTGGACCAATTGCGCCGCGGTGGAGTCGTCGCTACCTTGCACGACTCACCGGTCGCTGCCTATTATGTCACGCTCGATCCCACCGCCTTCGCAGTGGGCATCCCGGCCTTTGCTAGCGCGCCCGAAGGCATCGCCGTGGCGAAAGGCAACACCGCCCTATTCCAGGCGCTCGATAGCGCCTTGCGGGCCATGCAAGCCGACGGCACACTAGCGGCGATCCAGGCTAAGTGGGGGCTGAAATAGGGCGCACGGCAGTACGATCCCTGGCAACTGCCGGATCGAAGGAGCGCAGCGCCGATGACCCAGCGCAGAATTACCGTCCGGCAACGGAGCGGTGCCCTGTTGTTAGGGTTGCTCTTGACGGCCTGTAGCCTCGGCCCGGACCCCACGCCCACTGCGGTGCCCAGCCCCACGGCCCCGGCGACCCGCGCCCCGGCCACCGCGACAATCAATGCCGCCGCCCCGGATGCGCCCACGCCGCTGTCGGCTTGGCGGCCCGGCGCACACCGGGGCACAGTGCCCGCCCCAGCAACCCTGCTGCACGCCGGCATCTTGACGGTCGGCAGTGATGTTAGCGGCCCGCCACCACTGGGCTACCTCGACAAGGCGGGCACCCCGGTCGGTCTGGATATGGATGTGGCCGCCGAAATCGCGTCGCGCCTAGATCTGCAACTCGCCGTGGTCAACCATCCCTTTGATGACCTGATCCGAGAACTCAACAGCGATCAGTTCGACTTGGTGATCGCGGGCCTGACGATCACCCCGGAACGTGAAGCCATCCTCAACATGGTGCCCTATTTTGCAGCCGGGACGAGCCTGCTGGTGCAGAAAGGCAATCCCAAAGGCATCCATAGCCTGGAGGATCTGTCGGGCAAAGTGGTCGGCGCGTATCCTGGTTCGCTGCAAGAAAGGATGTTGCGCGATCTGAATACCCGCCTGAGCCAGGCCGGCCAAGCGCCCACGCGCGTGCTGCCCGACGATGCGGTGAGCCGGCTCCAGGCCGGCACGCTGGACGCGATCCTCACGGACTCGCCTATCGCCGCCTATTACAGCACGGTAGATGCCGCTACGGTCGAAACGCCGGTGCCGCCGCTTGATCCCGCCCCGGAAGGGATCGCCACGGCCAAACACAACACGGCGCTGGCCGCCACGGTCCGCACGGTCGTCGCGGCGATGGAGCAGGACGGGACGATGGATGCGATCAAGGCCAAGTGGGGGCTGAAATAGCGCCGGAGCAGGGTTGCCAATATGGTATACTAAGGGGGCCGGTAGCGGCGTAGAGAGTGGCAATTTAACAGCCCAGCGCCCAGACACCTTTCCACTTTCTACTTTTCACTGGCTACTCTGGAAAGGTGGTCGCCGATGCTCGATCAAACCAGCCCGCTCGAAGGCGTGACTTTCGCGGTTGTAGACGTGGAGACCACCGGCCTCAGCCCGGCGGGGGGGGATCGCATCTGCGAAATCGCCGTGGTGCGGGCACGGGCCGGCCAGGTGCTGGACACCTACACCACGCTGGTCAACCCGCAACGCTCGATTAGCCCCAGCGCGCGGCGCGTCAACGGCATCAGTGCTAGTATGGTCTATCGCGCGCCGCTGTTCGCGGAAATCGCCGAGGAACTTGCTGTGCGGCTGGCCGGCACGGTGCTGGTGGGCCACAATGTCGGCTTCGACCTGGGCTTTATTCGCAACGAAATGACCCCGGCAGCGGGCGGCGTGGCAGCCCTGCCGGCCCATGTGGTAGACACGCTGCAAGTGGCCCGCGCCTGCTACACCTGGCCCAGCAACTCGCTCGAAAGCATCAGCACCATCCTCAAACTGCGCCAGCGCGACGCGCATCGCGCCCTGGCCGACGCGCTCACCACTTGGCGCGTCCTCACTTGGTTCATCAACGACCAACGCGATCAGGGCCGCTCCCTGGAACACCTGGGCGATCTGTTGGCGCTGCAAGGCAAACTGGACCTAGCCCCGCGCCCCTACCTGCCCACGCCCGCGCCCGACCATGCCGTGCCGCCCGTCGTCAGCCAAGCCATCAACGACGGCCTGCTGCTGCGCCTGCGCTACGCCTCACCGGGCAGCCGCCCCACCGACCGCTTGGTGGCCCCGCGCCGCGTTGCCGTCGAACACGAAACGCTCTATCTCGTCGCCTACTGCCACCTGCGCCACGAAGAGCGCACCTTCCGCTTCGACCGCATCCTCAAATTGGAGCTATGCGAATGACCCACATTATTACGTATTACGTGTTACGTGTTACGCAGCACGCATTACATACTCCCCATAGCGTTCAAGATAATACGCAATACGCAGTACACAATACGCTGCGGGGCCGCGCATGACCCGTCCACCGCCCGACCAACCCCACCGCTGGGACGTGACGGCGGACGAGGCGATTGCCATCCAGCACCGGCTGGCCGAACGGGTGGAGCGCGTGCCGCGCCTGGGGGACGTGCGCTTTATCGCCGGGGTGGACATGAGCGCCAAAGATGTGGCCCGCGCTGCCGTCGTCATTCTCAGCTACCCGGAGCTAGAGACGGTGGAGATTGCCCGCGCCGAGCGGCCCCTAGCAATGCCCTATATACCGGGCCTGTTGAGCTTCCGCGAGGGGCCGGCGGTGCTGGCGGCATTTGAGCAGCTCCGGCAGTGGCCCGACTTGGTGATGTTCGACGGCCAGGGCATTGCCCACCCCCGGCGACTGGGCATCGGCGCGCACATGGGCGTGCTGCTTGATGTGCCCAGCCTGGGCGTGGCGAAATCCATCCTAACCGGGCGCGGCCCCGACCCTGGCCCGGAACCGGGCGAATGGGCACCCTTGACCCATAAGGGCGAGGTGATTGGAGCCTCGCTCCGCACCAAGCGCAACGTCAAACCAGTCTATATCTCCATCGGCCACCGACTGGATCTGGCGACTGCGCTACACTGGGTCACGGCGGTCTGCCGGGGCTATCGCCTGCCCGAACCGACCCGCCGCGCCCATAACGCCGCCGCCGTGCCCGGCTAAGACTTGGCGTTACCCATCGTCGTGGTGTGTTCCGGCTCCACCACCATCACCACCCGCTCATCGGTCGGCTGGTGCCACGGGTATTTGTCTTTACCCATGTACTTTTTCGCCATGCGGTTGATAAAGTCCAGGTTCGGATCTTCGTCCACCCGCACGAGCCGGCCCCGAATCTCCAGGTAGCGGTAGGGATTTTCCGGGTCTACAATAGAGATCGCCACGCGCGGATCGCGCTCCAGGTTGTGGTACTTCTGACGGCCTTTGGTCTGGCTGAACAGCAGGTACTGGCCGTCCCAGTCAAACCAGACGGGGTTGTTCTGCGGCTCGCCCTGCGGCCCAATCGTCGCGATGTGCGCCAGCGCCTTCGTCTCCAAAATGTCGCTGTGGCTCTCTGGGATAATAGTCATGGTAATGCGTCTCCTTATGCAGAACACTGCGTATTGTGTGCTACGTACTGCGTAACACGTCTTGCTAATCATAAGCACAATCTGCGCCGAGGGCTGTAAGGCAGGGTACACCTCGCCACCTGCCGTCACGCCAATGGATAGGGTTCGGTCACATTGACGTGCGCGCAGTCATTAGCTATACTGCGTATCAACAGACTCACTTTGCATCAGATGAGGCAGAGTACAGCCACACGAAAGCGGTAAACAGCCCATGAATCTCCTTTTTCAGTCTACAAAGCAATATGAAGAGGATCTCAGGCGCTTTAGCCCGAGTGACAGGGATACGATCATTGCCAAACTCAATCATCGGTGCAGCCTATTACTTACTCATAAAGGTCGCTTCCGTGAATATGCTTACAAACCACATATTTTCCGATTAGAAGGGGGTTTGGATTCTTCTCTTCAGGTGCTTCGCATTAATCCGCAGATTCGCGTGATACTGACCATTGATGAAGATCCCATATTTGATCAGATCATCATTACTCTCTGGCGCATGGTGCAGCATGATGATCTGACAAAAGCCTTCAATGGTATTGCACAGTCTCTGTATCAGCAATCTATTGTGGGTATTATAGAAAAGACGGATGAAACAAATGGCGCAGATCAAAGCTCTAATAGACGAGTTCGGAGTCATTCATGACGCTGGGGAGAAACTCCCGGATGATAAACACAGACTCTCGTTTTTAGAAGCTCTTGCTGAATTGGAAGACAACGAATCCCATCGGACGCGGAATTTTCCGAAGACGCGGCTGCATCGTGTTGCTGGTATCACGCAAGCAATATACCGTGCGGATATTGATAAAATCTCAGGTTGGCGGATTCACATACAGTTTGAGAATGGGCTAATTCATCTTAAGGATTTGATTGAAGGCCAAAGGCATGATGATGTGCAACAAGTCATCAAATCTAGAATAAATCGCTACTCCTGATACTCGCATTGTTCTAACCGCCAGAGTCTTCGCGGTGAAACCTCAACGCTTGACAAGGCAGCCACGCGCTGGGTATGATGGCGCGAATGCTGATGCCTGATCCCCCGCGCTGGACCCGCCGCGATAGCGCGCTCTGTGCCGCACTGGCCCTGGCCGCCTTGCTGGTGCGCCTGCCCGAACTGCTGACTCTGCCCGCCTTCCGCGACGAACTGGCCGAGGTGCTGCGCGGCGTGCAGATTGTCCGCGATCAGCAATACCCCCTGGTCAACATGACCCCCGAAATTGGCCCGCTGTTCAACTATCTCCTGGCGGCAATCTTCAGTATCACTGGTCCCGATCCCTACCTGCCGCGCCTGGTAGTCACGCTGCTGGGCGCGGCCACCGTGCCGTTGACCTACGCCCTGGCCTGGATGCTGACCGGGCGCAGGCTCGTGGCCGGGATCGCGGCGGCGCTGTTAGCCGCCAATGCGATGCACATCCTGGTCGGCCATGTCGCTTGGTCGAACGCGACCACGCCGTTTTGGACCACGGCGGCGTTACTGGCGTTGGCCGCCGGCCTGCGCCGCAACGTGGGCGGCGAACGGCTGCACCCCCGCCGACTCATTGCGGCGGGCGCGCTGTGGGGGCTGGCCTTGCAGACCCACCCGACCGTGATTGCTGCGCTGGTCGGGGTGGGCGCGTGGCTTTGGTGGCCGGGGCCGACGGTGCGGGCGCGACTGCGCCGACCCGCGTTCTGGGTCGCCCATGCTGCGTTCGCCATCGCCTATGCACCGCCGGTCCTCTACAGCATCATCCACCCTTTTGCCTTTTGGACCGAAGGCGTGCAGTTGAAACACTATGCGCTGGCGAGCGAGGGAACAGGCGGCGGCCTTGACTACGGCGGCAATGCGCTCGCGCTGCTGGTCGAATGGGTGCGCGCCAACGCCGCCGCCGTGGCCCGCTACGATGATCCGTTGCGCTACTTGGCCGAGCCGGCGGTGCTGATCTATGGCCTGCTGTTGATCGCGGGCATCGGTTGGGCGGTGCGGGCCCGGCTGTGGCTGCTACTCGCGCCCATCCTCAGCACGTTGCTGATTTTGCCGATCATCAACCGCGATTATCAGTTTGAGATCCATACCCGTTATATCGGCTTCTTGCTGCCGTTGGGCGCGATCCTCACGGCGCTGCCACTGGCCTGGGCAGTGGACCAGGGCAAGCAACTGCCGCGCCGCGTGCTGCTAGTTGCACCCGCGCTGGCAACGGCGCTGCTGATCCTCTATCCCCTGCCCGTGCTGCGCGGCTATTACGCCGCCGAGTTGGCCGCCGGGCGCAGCAACACCGGCGTGATCGCCACACTGGCCCAACTGCATAGCCCCCCGGCGGGGGCCGTCAGTTATGTCAACACTGTGGAAGCCTGGCAATCGCTGCAACTGGCGCTGGGCATTTGGAACGTGCCGAACAACAGCCTGCTCGACTATAACGATCCCCGCCTGCCGCCGGGCGCGGGCGGGCCGGATACGCCGACGTTGTGGCGCGCCTTTGTCGAATGGGCACGCACCCTGCCGCCGGCCACACCCGATCTGGCCGTGGTGCTACCCCCCGCCGGCGTGGACTCATGGCGCGCCCTCGGCGGCGACCTGCCGTGGAACGCCCTGCCCCCGACGGCGGGCAGCAACGGCCAACCCGTGGCGGCGGTGCTGCGCTTGCCGCTCTCGGCGGCGCAACTGCTGGCCCACCCCGCTGCCCAGCTAGAATCGGGTCTGCTGATCGTCGTGCCCCGCGCCGCCGACGCGACGGCCGCCGGCATAGGCGGGCGCGTCAAAGGCACGCTTGACGGCAAAGGGATCGTGCGCGTCCTGGTACTAGGCGACGGCACCGCAGCCGGAACCGATCTCGCACGCAACGCCCTAACCCAGTCCTACCACCTGCCCGCCGACCGCCTGCTGTGGGGTGGCTATCCGGCTGCCTACCTGCAACGGCTCGTCCCCACCAGCGGCGTGGCCGACCGAGAAGCGCCCTGGACCGACCCCGCCACCGGCCAGCGCGCCACTGCCACCAGCCAGGGACCAACCCTGCATCAGCACCTGTTCGGCACTGAGGCCACCCTCAGCGCCGCCAATCTGCGCGCCGATCTCCGCGCCGCCGTCGCGCTCTATCGCCCCACCCGCCTCGTTGCCCCACCCGCCGACAGCCGCGATCCCGTCGCCGCCGCCACCGGCCAAGCCGCCGCCTACATCGCCCGCAAAGCCGGCGTGCCCCTCGATGTGCTGCCGTGAGCCGTGCGCCGTGCGCCGTGCGC
>JALYUO010000666.1 GCA_030853735.1 Chloroflexota bacterium | reverse complement strand
CTGCGCCGCTCCGCCGGCCTGCGTGCGGCTGCCCAAGCGGGCCAGCGGCGCGAACGCGGCTTCGATGCGGTGGCCCAACGCCGGCCAGAGCAAGGCAAAGCCGAACACGGCCAAGACCGCCACGGCGATACCGCGCAGCGCGGTCGTGGTCAGGCCGAGCGCATCGAGCGCCGCCGCCAGCACCACACTGAACAGGGTGAAGCTGACAGCCAGCCCGGTGACGATGCCGAGGGGACGTGCCCGCCCGCCGCCTGTGGCCGCGCCCAGCACCAGCGGCACCATCGGCAGCGTACAAGGAGCCAGGATGGTCAGCACCCCGGCCAGGAACGTAAAGATCAGTAGTAAGGTCACGCAGGTACTCCTTTGGCTGTACGCGATCCGGCAGTTTGCTCGGCTTGTGACTCCAACCGGCTAGGGGGCGCGAAAGTTCCCGCCTTGACAGCACCCCGGCTTACTGCTACGCTAGGCTATGTTAGGTTAGGTTAGCGATTATTGTATTAGCGAGAGGATCGTTCGATGAGTTTTGCCGATGTGCCGATTGGCATAGGTGCGCCGCTGACTGTAAACGCGATTATTGAGATTCCACGCGGCACCAACTTCAAGTATGAATATGATGAACAGTTGGACCTGATCCGCCTAGATCGCGTGTTGCATTCGCCGTTGTTCTACCCAGTAGACTACGGCTTCATCCCCGAAACGCGCTCCGAGGACGGCGATCACTTGGACGTGCTGGTGGTGGTCACGGGGCCGTCGTTCCCCGGCTGCCTGATGGCCGTGCGCCCGTTGGGTCTGCTGCGGATGCGCGACGAGAAAGGCGAAGACTACAAGATCCTGGCCGTGCCGGTAGGCGAGCCACGCTACAACGGGGTGCAGCGCATGGAAGACCTCTCCTCGCACATCCCGCGTGAAATCCAGCACTTTTTCCAGGTCTATAAGACGCTGGAAGAAAAGCCGGTCGAAGTCCTCGGCTGGTCGAGCCTAGAAGCCGCCCACGACGAGATCCGCCGCAGCATGGCCGCCTATGGGGTCGAACACGCTGTCACCGCGCCCGTGAGGGAGCCGGAGGTGTAAACCGCCGACGAGGGAATGGTCGAACCCAGCCCGCTCTAAGATTCGTACTCTGGATTAAGGAGGACACGTTCCTCGGCGGAAGAGATTGATGAAGCGCGGCGGGAACTGTGGGGCAACTTTCCGCGTGAGGCTGAGTGATGTTCCAGACTATTGCGAACCTGAGCTTTTGTCTGGTAAAATGTTAGTATGCTATCACCGAGCTGTATGTTTGAGGAGTGTAACCATGCAACAAACGATTGCGCCTGAACTCACTACTGTACCTGAAGCAGAAACCGCGCTTGAAGCGGTCTTGACGGCCGCCCAGCAGCTACGCCCTGTAGATAAGATGCGCCTCATTAGCCAACTGGCAGCCTCCGTGGAGGATACATTAGTGTCGTCTGCACCGGCTCCGCGCCGATCTTTGCGCGGTCTATGGGCCGGTGTGAAAATCACCGAAGAAGATATCGCTGAGGCCCGCCGCGAAATGTGGGGCAACTTTCCGCGTGAGGATATTTGATGCCTAGTTTTGTCACGGATACTCATGCCTTGATCTGGTATTTGACCGACGATTCACAGCTGGGGCTGCAAGCCCAACAAGCTTTCAAGGCGTGTGATCGCGGTGAAGGTAGTATGTATGTACCCACGATTTGTCTGGTGGAAATTGTCTATTTACAGGAGAAGGGCCGTATTGCCTCTGATCTAAGCGCACAGTTTAGTAGCGCCTTGCAAAGCGGAACTACAGGTTTAGCTTTGACAGACTTGACTGCTGACATAGCTGATACCCTGCGCCGGGTGCCTCGCGCCGAAGTACCGGATATGCCCGACCGGATTATTGCGGCGACGGCGCTGCACCTGGGCGTGCCGCTGATCAGCCGGGATCGGCGCATCCGGCTGTCGGCGGTGGCGACGGTCTGGTAGAATGTAGTACGCTGGCACGCAGTCACGGAAAGGAGCATAACCCATGCAACAAACGCTTGCGCCCGCACTCACTACTGCGCCGGAGTCGGATGTTACGCTGGAAGCCGTTTTGACCGCCGCCCAGAAGTTGTCGCCTATAGATAAAGCCCAACTAATTAGTGAAATCGCGACCTCTATGAAGGAGGCACTAACCGCGTCTGCTCCAGCAAAGCCACCCCAGTTCATTGGCATCTGGGCAGGGTTGGATCTCACGGACGGTGACATCGCCGAAGCGCGGCGCGAGATGTGGGGTAACTTTCCCCGCGAGGATATTTGATGCCGAGCTTTGTTACTGATACTCACGCCTTGATTTGGTCTCTACGGAATAATTCGTTGCTTGGCTCGCAAGCTGGGCCAATTTTCGAGGCGTGTCAACGCGGTGAAATTACTGTAGCCATACCTACAATATGCCTTGTCGAAATCGTTTACCTCGAAGAGAAAGGTCGCATTCCGCCCGGTATGATCGCCCACTTGTACGCTGTCTTACAGGCTAAAACTACTAAACTAATTCTGGAGCCTTTAACTGCGGACATCGCCGATACCCTGCGTCGAGTGCCCCGCGCCGAGGTTTCGGATATGCCCGACCGTATCATCGCGGCGACGGCGCTGCACCTGGGCGTGCCGCTGATCAGCCGGGACCGGCGCATCCAGTTGTCGGCGGTGGCGACGGTCTGGTAAAATAGGGTATTGTAGCACGCGGTCACGGAAAGGAGCCTACACCATGCAACAAACGCTTACGCCCGCGCTCACAACCGCACCGGACGCAGAAACAACCCTGGAAGCGGTCTTGACGGCCGCCCAGCAGCTGCGACCGGTTGATAAGATGCGCCTCATTAGCCAACTGGCGGCCTCGGTGGAGGATACGCTGGTATCGTCTGCACCGGCTCCGCGCCGGTCGTTACTCGGCGCGTTAGCCCACTTAGGCCCCGCCCCGTCTGCGGAAGAGATTGATGAAGCGCGGCGCGAGGCTTGGGGTAACTCACCAAAAGAGGACATTTAGTGTTGCGGGCCGTTGCCGACACCCATGCGGTGATTTGGTATGTGTTTAATGATCCCCGTCTCTCGCCTGTGGCAAAATCTTTGCTGGAGAGCGCAGCAATTAATGGTGACGAAATAGGCTTCTCAACAACCACGTTTGTTGAGATTATTTATCTGATCGAGAAAGGGCGTATTCCTCCGACCACCTTAGCCGAATTGCTCCAGTTGGTTTCCGATAATGACTCCGTGTTGGTTGAACTCTCTGTGAATCGTGAGATCGCATTAGCCGTTCAGCAGGTACCCCGCGTCGAAGTGCCGGATATGCCCGACCGGATTATTGCGGCGACGGCGTTGCAGTTGGGGGTGCCGCTGATCAGCCGGGATCGGCGCATCCGGCTGTCGGCGGTGGCGACGGTCTGGTAAAAATCGGTCAAAAGTCGTAGGGTCGCAGGCGGGGTTTGGCCTTGCATTCTGTGGCGGCTTTTGCTATAATACGCAGGCATGGGGACGTAGCTCAGCTGGGAGAGCACGACACTGGCAGTGTCGGGGTCAGGGGTTCGAGCCCCCTCGTCTCCACCCTTGACAGGCTCCCATATCGGGAGCCTGTGCTGTATCAACCGCATATTATTGGCTGCGAACAGGATCAGTAAGCCGTTCCACCCACAGAGAGCCGGGGATGGTGGGACCCCGGCATGGGAGAGTCCGCTCCGGCGGGCTGTAAGGCTGAACTCACCTGGGAGCCGCACCGGTGACTGTGCTGGATGGCTGTGGGAGCGCCCACTGGCTGTCCGGCACGTAAGCCGGGCCGGGTGCGCCCGTTATCGCGTGCCGAGTGGGTCGGCCCCTTAGAGCGCGCCGACCAACATGGGTGGTACCGCGTGAGGTTTTGCCTCTCGTCCCGTGCAGCATTTGCTGCGCGTCGGGCGAGGGGCTTTTCGTTTGTAGTTCTGAATTCTGAATTCTGAGTTCTGAATTAACGGAGTGGTGGATCGCGAATCGCTACGCGCAATGGGATTCAAACGTCAATAATTCAGAATTCAGAACTCAGAATTCAGAACTCACCACAGGTACGCTGGGTCGTGCGTGAACAGGCCGTAGGCGTAGGCGATCAGGCTGAGGAGGAACAGGGGGGTGAGCCAGAGCAGCCAGCGCGGGCGGCTGGCCCCGGCCCACAGTACGGCGGCGAGGGCGAGGCCGAGCATATAGCGGCTGACGGCGACTTGGTGCTGGTAGCCCAGGCGGGGTAGGAAGGTCATCAGGTGGGTGTTGCCGAGGACGGCGAGCAGCAGCGCGCTGGGAGGGAGCCAGGCGCGGGTGCGGAGCCAGAGCAGGGGCGCACGCAGCAAGCCGCCCAGCGCCAGCAGGCCGAACAGGGTAGTAGGCACGATGTATTGCAGGGCATAGCCCGCCGAGCGCGGGGTGGGGTCTACTAGATTGCCTTGCACCCAGTAGGTGATGAACGGGATGGTCTCGAACGGTTGCACCTGCGCTACGCTGACTTTGCCGAGTAGCACGGTCAGGGCGATACCCCACAGGGTGACGGGCACAAAGGCCAGCGCGGCGGCGGCCACGCCGCGCCAGTCGCGCCGCAAGAAGGCCGCCCCGGCGAAGGCCAGCACGAAGTAGGCGGTGTGTTCGCGGGTGAGCAGGGCGAGGGCGAAGACGAGGGAGGCTAAGGCGAGGGGCGAGACGTAAAACGTAAAACGTAAAACGTAAAACGTAAAACGTGTATCTGTCGAAGTATCAGTAGTAGTAGCAGTAGTAGTGGTCGTCGAACCCAATTCCGCATTCCGCATTCCGCATTCCGCATTCCAAAGGGTGATGGCGAGGATGACCAGCGCGAAGGCGAGCGGTTCGGGGGTGTCGAAAGTGAGGGCGAGTGGGATGCCGGAGACGAGCGCGTAGGCGAGGGCGAACCAGGGGTTGCGGCCCCAACCGGCCAGCAGGCGCGCCACGCCCCAGGTGCCGCCGACCACAGCCAGCCAGTTGATGAGCAGCATGGCGTAGGGCATGAGCGGGCGCTGGCCCAGCGCGACGAGATCAATCAGCAGGGGGTAGAAGATGCGTTGCAGGCGGATGCTGGGCAGATCGAGGAATTGCACGGCGTGCAACGGGTGCAGGGCGATGTAGTAGTAGAACTGGCCGTCGTAGCCGTTGGTGCCTTGCCGTTCGGGGTGCAACCAGACGGTGCCCTGGTGGATAAACGCTTCGACATCGCCGCCGAAGGGGCCCCAGGCCCAGGCGAGAAAGCCGAGATAGATCAGGCCCACGACCCCGGCCACGGTAGCGGGATGCGTGAAACGTGAAACGTGAAACGTATTGCGTACTGCGTATTGCGTATTGGTCACATTCATAAGGAATAACTGGCGACTGACAACTGGCGACTGACGACTGACGACCGACGACTAAACGGCCCACGGCGCACCGCCCACGGCCCACGGAAGGAGAGACGATGGACAGCGAGTACAATCCCCAGACGATAGAGCCACGCCGGCAGCGGGCCTGGGAAGACGCTCAACTATACTATACGGGGGATACGCCTGACAAGCCCAAATATTACAGCCTGGTCATGTTCCCCTACCCGTCGGGCGATCTCCACATGGGCCATATGCGGAACTATACCATCGGCGACGTGATCGCGCGCTACCACACCATGCGCGGCTACACGGTGATGAACCCGATGGGCTGGGATGCGTTTGGCTTGCCCGCCGAGAACGCGGCCATCAAAGAGGGGTTGCACCCGCAGGACCGCACGCTGGCGAACATTGAGCGCATGAAAGCGCAGTTTTTCAAGATGGGCATCCGCTATGACTGGCCGCGTGAGGTCGCTTCGTGCCTGCCCGACTACTATCGCTGGACGCAGTGGCTGTTCCTGCTGCTGTACAAGCGCGGGCTGGCCTATCGCAAAAAGGCCGCCGCCAACTGGTGCCCCCAAGATCAGACGGTGTTGGCGAACGAGCAGGTGGTGGACGGGCGCTGCGAACGCTGCGGCACACTGGTCACGAAGCGCGACCTGGAGCAGTGGTTTTTCCGCATCACCGAGTACGCCGAGCGGCTGCTGACCGACTTGGACGGGCTGACCGAGTGGCCGGAGCGCGTGCGGACGATGCAGCGCAACTGGATCGGGCGCAGCGTGGGCGCGGAACTGGACTGGGCGGTGGCCGACCGCCCGGAGCGCGTCCGCTTTTTCACCACGCGGCCCGATACGGTCTATGGCGCGACGTTTATGGTGCTGGCCCCGGAGCATCCGTTGGTGGCGGCGCTGACCGTGCCCGCGCAGGCGGCGGCGGTGGCGGCATACGTGGCGCAGACGCGGCGGCTGGGCGATATTGAGCGGCTATCCACCGAACACGAGAAGACGGGCGTGGCGCTGGGCACGGCAGTGATCAACCCCTACACCGGGGCGCGCATCCCGATCTGGATCGCCGACTATGTGCTGGCGACCTATGGCACCGGCGCGATCATGGCCGTGCCGGGCGGCGACGAGCGCGACGCGGCCTTTGCCGCCGCCTATGGCCTGCCGGTGCTGCCGCCCGACCCGCCGCCGGGGGCCGATCTGCCGGCCAAAGAGGCGGTGGTCTATCGCCTGCGCGACTGGCTGGTGAGCCGCCAACGTTACTGGGGGCCGCCGATCCCCATCGTCTATTGCGACCGTTGCGGCGAGGTGCCGGTGCCGGAGGACCAGTTGCCGGTGCTGCTGCCCTACGCGGTGGACTTCCAGCCGGGCGGCGACAGCCCGTTGGCCCGCGACCCGGCCTTTGTCCACACCACTTGCCCCACCTGCGGCGGCCCGGCGCAGCGCGAAACCGATACGCTGGACACCTTTGTGGACAGTTCCTGGTACTTCCTGCGCTTCTGCGACCCGCACAACGCCGTCGTGCCGTTCGACCCCGCGCTGGCGGCGCGCTGGCTGCCGGTGGACCAGTATACCGGCGGCATCGAACACGCCATCCTGCACCTGCTGTATGCGCGCTTCATCACCAAAGTGCTGGCCGACGCGGGCTGGAGTCCGGTGGGCGAGCCGTTCCGGCGGCTGTTCACGCAGGGCATGATCACCAAAGACGGGCTGAAGATGTCGAAGTCGCGCGGCAACGTGGTGCCGGTGGACGGCTTTGTGGCGACCCACGGCGCGGATACCGGGCGCGTCTTCATCCTGTTCATCGGCCCGCCCGACGCGGGGGCCGAGTGGAGCAATGCGGGCGCAGAGGGCGCGGCCCGCTTCCTGGCCCGCGTCTGGCGGCTGTATGGCGGGGTGGATCTGGACGGCGGATCGGGGGTCGGGGGTCGGGGGTCGGACGGGGGGCCAGGGGTCAGGGGTCAGGGGTCAGACGGCGACGTTGGGCACGCCGCTTCCGCTCCGTCTTGCAATCGGCAATCGGCAATTGGCAATCGGCAATCGGCCGACCCCGCCCCCAGCCCCTCCCCTGAAGGGAGAGGGGAGCTAGACGGCGCCGGCGAGGGGTCAGGGGTCAGGGGTCAGGGGTCAGACGACGACGCGCGCGAGGAGACCACCGATCCCGCGTCTCCCAATACGCAATACGCAATACGCAATACACCGCCCGCCGACCGTGCGCTATTACGGCAGGCCCACGCCACCATCCGGCGCGTGACCGACGACATTGCGCGCTTCCACTTCAACACCGCCGTGAGCGCGGCGATGGAGCTGACCAACGCGCTAACGGCCTACCGCGAGGCGCAGGGCGTGACGGCGGCCTACACCGAGACGGCGCGGCTGTTGCTGCTGCTGCTGGCCCCCATCGCGCCGCACATCACCGACGAGCTATGGCAGCAGCACGGCGGCGCGGGCAGCATCCACGCCCAGCCCTGGCCCGTGGCCGACCCCGCGCTGGCCGCCGCCGACACGGTGGAACTGATCGTCCAGGTGAACGGCAAGCTGCGCGACCGCCTGACCCTGCCCGCCCCGCTGGATGCCGCCACCGCCCAGGCCGCCGCCCTCGCCAGCCCCAAAGTAGCCCCCACCCTGGCCGGCCGCGCCCCCCGCCAGATCATCTACGTGCCGGGTCGCGTGGTGAACGTGGTGGTCTAGATTTAGAGAGAAGCGGCTCGGTTCTACTTTGATAAGTTCCACTTCCCCTTTTGGATCTTTGGTGCTGGGGAATATCGGGAGCCTACTCTCCGTGTTGTGCGTGAATTTAGTACGGAGAGGTTCTCACGAACCCGGCATGTGGTAGGATGTGATAAACCCAGACTCTGTTCGCAAATCGCGATGGCCCGTTCCAAGAGGGGACGGGCCGCATTTAAGTCCCCCTGCGCGTCGAACAAGCCGGCCAGATTGTTGAGGCTGGTGGCGGTATCGGGATGGGTGGGACCGAGGGCGGCTTCCGTGATGATGCAGGCGCGCTCGTACAAGGGGCGCACGATCCGGGGCGGCCAGTTCCTGTAGCCCGCAGCGGATCGTGGCCCGCGCCAAGCCCGTCGCCCGTGCGACGAGGGTAATGCCGCCCCAGCCGAGGGCGTGGGCTTCCGCCGCCGCGACCGCGCGGCGCGCCCGTTCGTCGAGGGTGGGGGCGACCAGCCGATAGCGGGTTTGGATTTGCTCAAGTACGGGCGGTAGGTCCATAGCCCAGTGTACCACATTACTGTGGAATTGGTTAGGTTATTGTTTGACAATCCCTAACTCCCAGCTTCGATATCTTCGTGTCCTTCGTGGATAGCATCACTTTGGGATTGGGGGAACACCGAGGCGCGGGTGGGGTCGGTGCGGTCAGCGAGACCGGCGTAGCGGAGGGCGCGGAGGAGGGCGGCGGAGCCGTCTTGCTGGGCGTAGGCCCATTCGTCGGCGGTGATGCCGAGGGCGACGAGCCACTGGCCGAGGCCGCTGGGCAGGCGGAAACGTGGGGCGCGGTCGGCGGGCGGCACAAAGAGCAGCACCTGGAGCGCCGAGTCACTGTCGCGCACGATGGGGCCGCCGAGCGGGATGCGGTGGCCCGGCGCGAAGCCGTCGCCACTGGTCAGCACGTATTGGCCGAGGTTGTGCAGCAGGGGCACGGCCCACGGCGCACGTTCCGGTGCGTGCAGCACGATCTCAAAGCCGGAGCCGCTCCAGAGTTCGTCGGCCGGCTCCGGCACTTGTCCAGTGGGGGTCACGGCATCTACTGTGGCCGTGTAGTCGTCGGGGTTGACCTCCGTCAGGTCGGCGGTCCAGGGCAGGGCGAGGCCACCGGTGACATAAGTCCAGCGGTCGGCGGGCGTGGCCTGGGCGGCGGGCGCGATTTCGCTGACATAAACATACGGCCCGGCTTCGGCGGCGGCGCGCTGTACGTAGACCGCGCTGAACGTGCCCCAGACGCGGCGCACCAGATCGTCGCGGATCTCCCAGATGCGCTCAAACACGGACTCCGCATCGGCGGCGGGCGGCTTCGGTTGCGGAAAATCCATCGGGTTCCTTCCAGGGCTATTCGATATAGCGGGCGTTGGGATCAATATCCAGCGTCCAGTCGGTTTGCAGGCCCGCCGCGTAGCGGAAATAAGCGGCGGCGGCGACCATCGCGGCGTTGTCGGTGCAGAGGACGGGCGGCGGGTAGCGCAGTTGCACGTCCGCGCCGAGCCGTTCGCGCAGCCGTTCGCGCAGGCGCGTGTTGGCCGCCACGCCGCCGGCCACCAGCACGGTGCGGACCTTGTAGGCGGCGGCGGCGCTGACGGTGCGCTCCACCAGCA
>JALYUO010000664.1 GCA_030853735.1 Chloroflexota bacterium | reverse complement strand
ACTATGGCTCGTGTGATCCATGGTTGCGACCTCCTTGTTGTATGCTAATATCGTCTCGCATGGTCTTGTAGGCGGCGTAGCAACAGCGCCCACGCCATTATTCTACGATAGATCGTTAGTAGCAAAGAGTGTGCCCTCATAGCGGCAAAGCGGATCGTTCGCTGTTACACCGATCAGCCGTTCTGCTTTAACCGCCACCGCTTGCCTGGTCCCAATAATTGGCTCGTTGCACGACAGAACAACCACGCAGCGGCAAGACGCAGGTGAGTGCGCTCCGTCGGGTGGCTGGGGTTGAGACCGCAGCGGCGGCCGGCAAGGCGACCGCGGCCTGTTGTTTGCGGCGCACGGTGGGTACGTGGCATTGCTCTTGCGCTCATCGGCTATAATGTAATCGCCGGGTCCATGGGGTAAGCTTCGGGCAAGCGCGATGTTGGCAGGTCAATCTTACAAACCTTCGCGTGTCCGGTCACTCGTCGCGTGCGGCGAAACCTCTGGCAGGCTGCTACCCAACGGATGAGCGAAGGATTCCCAATGAACTGGAAACGTTTGGCCCAAATCCTGGCCTTGCTGTGGCGCGAATACCGCGCCCTGGCGTACTTCCGCACCCTCAGTGCGGCGCAAAAGGCCCAGCGCACGGACATCCCGGCACGCTTGGTCCAAGCGCTGATTGACCTGGGACCGACCTTCGTCAAGCTGGGGCAGATTCTGAGTACGCGCCCCGATGTGCTGCCGCAAGAATACATCGCCGCGCTCGAAAGGCTCCAAGAAAATGTGCCGCCCTTCGCTTGGGCGCAGGTGAATGCTCTCGTCAGGCATGAATTGGGCCGCGACCTGCAAGCGGTCTTTGCCTCGTTTGATCGCCAACCGGTCGCGGCCGCGTCGCTGTCACAGGTACATTTCGCCGTCCTGCACAGCGGTGAGTCCGTCGCCGTCAAGGTGCAGCGCCCTGGTATCCGCCCCCTCGTCAAGCGCGATATGGCTGTTTTGTCGCGCTTGATTGGGTTTGTGACGTGGCTCCTGCCCAGGCAGGCGCGCCGCGCTAATCTCCTGGCGGGCTTTAATGAGTTCAAACGGTACACGTTGCAGGAATTGGACTTTGCCCAAGAAGGCAAGACGATGGAGCGCTTTCGCCGCAACTTCCAGGGCTGGGACGATGTGGTGTTGCCGACTGTCTACTGGGATTACACTACACCCCGCCTCCTGACCATGGAGCGCGTGTCGGGCATGCGCTTGCGTGACGCGGCGCGGCTGCTGCCCCCAGCAAAACGGGAGCAACTCAATACCCGATTGATTGAGATGGAGATGAAGATGTTCATCTCCGATGGCTTATTTCACGCGGATCTGCACCCCGGCAATATCTTCTTCCGTGAAGACGGCAAGATCGTGCTGCTGGACTTCGGTATGTATGGCGAGCTGACGGACGCGCAACAGGATCAGTTTGTGCTCTACTGGATGGCCGTGGTGCAAAACGAGGTCAAACGGGCGTTCTATCATTTTCAGCGGCAGTGCGAGCGGCTAGCCGATGCCAACGAAGCGGCCTTCTTTGCCCGGTTCGCGGAGTTGGCAGACCGATTCTACCACTCGGTGTTGCGGGAAACGAGCATTGCCCAGGTCTATCTGGAAATGATCGCCGCCGGCTATCAGTACGGCTTTGTCTTCCCCAGCCAACTGTTGCTGCACGCGAAAGCGATCACCACGGCGGAAGCACTGACGTTTGCCCTGGTGCCGGATCTGAAGTTTGAGCAGGTATCGAAGCCCGTGATCGTGCGCGAGTTCGCGCGGCGCGTGGCCGACCCCGCCCGGCTCAAGTACCGTATGCAGCAGATTCTGCCGGAATTGCTGATCTCCGGGGAGGTGCTGCCGATCACAGCGCGCGACCCGTATCGGGCGGATCCCAGCGCCGCTTTCCTGTGGGATGAATTGGGCGCGGCGTTGCTGGGCGCACTGCACACGGCCGAGCGGGATGCCGGCCTGCTCAAGGCGCTGATCAATCCGAGCGCCCGCCAGGTGTTAAAGAACTACCACTCCGCAGCGGAGATTTCGGTGCTGCTGGATCGCGTTTGGACGGAGTATAACCGCCTGGAGCCGGAGATACCGCTGCTGGATCAGCTGGGGCCCAGCATGAATCTACATCTGGCCGGGCTGACGCTGGCAATGGACCGCGTCCTGCTGCAAGCCGGACACAGCGCACCAGCGGCCCACCAGATCATCAACGACATCGCGTGGCGGATCTACAGCAAGATGGGGGAAGGGCCGCTGATCCTGGCGAGCGCGTTCACCAATGACCCCGCCAAGAAGATGCGGTTAGCGACCCAGATCTTCCGATCCTTTCCCTTCAGTGCGCCGGGCTATATATGGCAAGACCTACCTTCCGACGCACAGACGGTGGCCTTTGACTGCCAAAAATGCCCGGTCGCGGAATTTTTCCAAAGCAAAGGCGAGGCGGAACTCTGTGTCAATACGTGGTGCAACCTGGATTTTGTGCTGGCATCTAAATGGGGCGGCACCCTTAAACGGACCACTACCATTGCGGGGGGCAGCAAGGTCTGTGATTTTAGGTGGCATATTCCAACCGCCGACCAGGAACCGCCCATTCCTTAGTCAGCAACGCTACAGGCAGTTCCGCCCTAGTAGTCGGCCACCATGATTTTGACGGGTATTACTGGCCTACAACGGTGCTCGTTGCTCATCAGAATTAGCGTGGCGGACTACTAGATTGAATTGATGATGCCGGCGGGGGAGCGCGATCCGAACGTGTCGGCTGTGTTAGCGGCTTGGCCGGGCTGGGCGGATCGTGGTAATAGTGCAGGGGGGTCAGCAGTTGCCGAGGGCCAGATGGCTCAGGTTCCACAGGGCATTAGCCACCCCCGCCTGCGTCAAGGCGAGTTCGACGCTGATAATCCCCACTAAAATCAGTCCGGTCCACACCGTTGGAGCGAGCGGGATCGTCAGCGGCGCGGGTTGGTCGAGCAGCCAATTGACCCGCGTTTCCAGTAGTTCGGTTGCGCCGGCGGCCACCGGGGGCTGTGCGGCACTTTGCCACTCCAAGAGGACCGCCAACGCGCCGGTCAGGGGACCATTGCTGCCCTGGCGGGCACAGGCATAGGCATCGGCGGCCACTTCTTTCGCGAGCAGGTATTGCCGATACAGACCGTGCGCCAACGGCACGAAGAAAAAGGCGGCGACCCAGGCGCGCCCGAACGCGACTTTGAACGGATCGCGCTGCACGAGATGCGCCTGCTCATGCCAGAGGACGGCGGTCAGTTCGTCCTGATCTAGCACCGCGATCAGGCCGGTGCTGAGGCAGATCCGGGGCCGGCGGATGCCATAACAAAACGCCAGTGGCACCGTGGTTTGCACCAGGTCGAGCCGATCCGCCAAGTGCAGGGTCTGTAGGAAGGTATGTAATGCAGCATCTACGGGGCGGGCGAACTGGAGTAACTGCCGCAGCATCCGCCGGGTGCGGCGAATTTGCCGGCCAAAACTGTAGCACCCGCTGACTGCACCGGCTCCTAATAGCAGTAAAATCGCATAGCTCATCCAGTGCGCGGCCCAATCCGAACTCGTGGGTAAGAAGAGACACACCAGATCGATGTGCCCGCTGTCGCCGTCGGGCAGCGCCCGCATCAGCAGCGGCGCGAACGCGGCGCTGCTCAGGCTGGCGAGGGTCGCCAACCCCACCGTCAGCAGCCCGCGCCACCACGCATCAGGGTGCATGAGGGGTCTCGCCGGCTTTGCGCGCCCGTGCGGCCTGCTCTTTCAGACGGCGCTTGACCCGCGCCTGCTGCTCCGGCGGGGCATCTTCCAGCGCCTGGGCAAACTGCGTAAGCACCAGATCGCCAAAATCCTCGATCAGCGCCCGCACCACGCGCTCACTGGATCGCTGCAAAAACGCTTCATGCGATAACACCACATCAAACAGGTAGGTGCGTTTGTCGAGCGGGGTGCGTTTCAGCAGTCCTTTTTCGGCCAGGTTATTCATGATGGTCATCACGGTGGTATAGGCCACCGGCCGCACTGTGTTGAGGGTGGTGGTCACATCGCGGACGGTGGCCGACTGCCGGCCCCACATGATGTCCATGACTTCGGCTTCTAACGGTCCCAGCAGCTTGCTGAGACTATCATCCGCCGGCTGTTCCATGCGTTGATAGAACGAACGAGGCATCGCTTTCTCCCACTAGCCGCTAGGTCGCACGCCATTTGCTAAGGCGATTATAGGAGGTCTCCGCTGATCCGTCAATTCGTCGGACGGACCCGGCGCGGCTCAGAGTTTTGCGGACACCGACCTCACCCCTTTCCCACAAAGGAAGAGGGAGTTAGATAGACTATACTCAGGTTCTGCTTATGACGACTGGCGCAGCGTAGACCCCCCCTTCCTTTGTGGGGAAGGGGTGAGGTCGGTCGGGCGCGGATGCGGTCGCCGGATCAGGAGCCGCTGTCTCGGTGATGATCCACCCCGCGAAACGCTTCAATAAACCGGCGCAGGCCGCTCTCATCATACTGCGGGAAGCGCTGAATGCGACCCCAGGCCGTCACAATAATTGGTACGCTGATGTTCGGATCTGGGGTGAGGATGACCTCGCTGCTGTAGCTCCCCGCCAGGGTCGTCAACTGGGTCACGGTGCCGGCCGCTAGGCTGGGCTGGTAGCTGATGACCACGCCGCCATCTTCCAGCCCATGCACTTGCAGCTCATACGGCACGGGCGTCGTCGCTGCGCCCCAGGCGGGCAAGGCGCTCGTGTGGGGGCCGGAGGTGGGCGGCTGGGTGCTGTAGGGCGTATGCGGGGTAGTCAGGCTCGCAATGTGCGGGCTGGGCTGTTGGGCGACCGCTTCCCCCGGCTTGCCGGCTTCGCGCAGGGCGACAAACCCCAGCAACCCGCCGACCAGCACGATGACTGCCACGATTCCCGCACCCAGTCGTAATTGCGCCATGCGGCGCTGGCGGTCGGCGGCGGCGCGTGCCGCTTGCTGCCGGGCGACACGCGCCGTGCGCCGCGCCTGGGTCTCCGCCTCGTCCACCGGCGGCTTGGCTCGCACCGCCCCAGCGGTCGCGCCAGATCCACGTTGCTGATTTTTCGGTTTCGCCATGCTAGTCCTCCGTCAATAGGGATGCCGGCTGCGCTAGGGCACCAAGCGCAATTTCTCGCCTAGCAAGAAATCATCCCAGGTTCCCCGCTGGATCCAGCGGATGGTGCCTTGCCGATCAATTAACAAGCTGGTGGGAATCGAATCGACCCAATAGCGATTTAAGACGCGGTTGTCGGAGTCCAGGAGCACCGGGAAGGGCAGGGCGAACTCCTTGCGAAACGCCAGCACCGCGTCCGACTCACTCTTGATCGCGACCGCCAGCACGATCAAGCCGCGCTGCGGATCGGCCTGGTGCGCCTGCTGATACGCCTGCACCAGGACCGGCATTTCGACGCGGCAGGGCTGGCACCAGGGTGCCCAGAAGTTGATCAGCAAGGGGTGGCCGCTTAGCGCCACTAAGGATACCGGTTGGCCGTCGAGATTACGCAAGGTGAAATCGTCGGCAGGCGCACCCACCCGCGGCGCGGTCAGGGCTTCCGGCGAACGATAGCGTAGCACTGCGCTGTTCTGGGCGACGGTGTTAGCCCAACGGTTCTGGCGCGCAAATACTTCGGCCTGACTGCTCCCCCCTGGCGTGAGTACCTCGGTCGCATAGCGGGTAACGAGGACGATATCGTGGAGGCTGGCTCGCAAATCCGCGCGGGTGATCCCCTGGCGCGTGAGGGCCGCATCTAATTGGGTGGGGGTCCAACCCTGCTGCCCGCCCAGGCGCGCAATCTCCCCATCCAAATCGCGGTCCGTCACCGCCATTCCGGTGCGGGCCACCGCTTGGGCTTCGCGCCGTTGATTGATCAAGCGGTCTAATGTGGTGGTGCGGGTGGCGGTACTCGTGTCCCCCACGCTCCCCAGTTCCGCAAACACCCGCCCTAGCAATAGCTCCCGATCTAACTCGGCCACGGTGATGTATGCACCGTTGACACGGGCCAGGGCATCCGGCGGCGGCTGACTCACCAGCCAAGCCATGCCACCCACCGCCACCCCAATGACCAGCAGGATCTTCCAAGCGACACGAAACCACGTCTGGTTCCACCAACCGCGTCGTTGCTGCCGATCCGGGGATCGTTCCATAGGGAGATCGGCTGCCGGTTCTGCGCCGACCGTCCGGTGGCCGCGCTGAATCTGGACCGCGAAAGGCACCGACGGTTCCGCTTCTGCGCGACGGGTGGCCTGGTTACGATCCGCCATTACCGATCACCCTCCATCAAGCCGGGCCGGCGCTAACGGCGCAATAAAACTGCGCGTTTGTCGCCACACAGCGGTCTGACCAACCCTGTGGACCCCTATTTGGGCAAAATCGTCGCCATGCCGGCTTCCATCGCCTCGGGCGACAGCCCCCCGACCGTGTAGGCCCGGACCACCCCAGTCGCATCCACAAAGGCATGAGTGGGGATGCCCGTCGCGTTATAGCTGCCGGCCACGCGCGAATCGCGATCCAGCACAAAGGTCCAATCATAGCCGTTCTGCGTGACAAAGTTCTGCACCGTATCCGAGCTTTCCGCGAAGTCTACCCCGATCAGGGCCAGACCCTGGTTTTTATACTTCGCGTAGATCCGTTTCATTTCCGGCATCTCGGCACGGCACGGCGGACACCAGGTTGCCCAGATATTGATCCACACGGGGCGACCGCGGAAGTCTTTGAGGCTATAGGTTTTACCGTCCAGCCCAGCCAAGGTGAATTGCGGGGCGAGATAACCGATGGCCGGCGCTTCATAGAGCGGCGTGCCACTCGCGGCGGCACCAGCGGCCGCCGGCCCCACCGCACGACTCGGCGCACGATTGTTGCCGAGCATGAGGCCCGCAATGAGCGCAATCACCAACACCCCGCCCAGCCCACCCAGACCACTTGCCAGCCAGACAGGCAGACCCCGCGCCGGGATCGGATCTTCCGCGAACTCCCATGCGCTAGCGGGCGAATCGATCTCCGAGGGGTCCGCAACCTGTGCTTCTTCGGACTCTGTTAGCACCAAATCAGATGACGCGGCCATAGCGCCCCTCCTCTCAATGATCAGTTAGGTACAAGATCCACATAATATACTAACGTAGCATAATAGCTGGGTCTTGTGTTGTCAAGGAGCAAGACACAAGCAGGAGTGCCCCGACCCTAGCGCGCCAGGGTCGGGGCGGGTTTACGGCTTGGGAGTTACCGGCACGACCAGCGGAGTCGCCCCACCGCCATTGATGCGAACCCCCGGTTGCAGCGGGGTACTGAGGGGCGTCAAAGCGGTGGCGGGCGGCGCAGCGCCCTCGCTGGTAGCAATTGGGTAGTTCGCGCTTTTCCAAGCACTCCAGCCACCCAACAGGACTTTCAAGGTATCGTAGCTGTAACCGTATTGATCGTGGAGCGTTTGCGCCACACGGGCGCTTTCCTGCTCGGCGGGTCATTGGCAGTAAGCGACGACCAGCTTATCTTTCGGCAGTTCCGACAGCCTGGTCGCTAAGTCGGCTTCGGGGATCGAGATCGCCCCGACGATATGCCCCTGCGCGTAAGCATCAGCGGCCCGCACATCCACGATCACCGGGCGTTTGGCCGGATCATCATAGAGCGCTTTGAACTCGGCTAACGGCATACGCGGCGGCGCACTGCCGGCTGCGGGCGCACCGGCCGGCGGTGGTGCACCGCCACTCGCCGCCGGTAGGTTGGTGGTGCCCCCGGACGCGACCGGGCCGGTATTCGGGCGCTGTAGCAGCAGGACAATGATCAAGCCCAGCAAGCCGACGATTAGCGCGCCCATGAAGCCCAGCACCATGGAGGCTGCGGTACTGCGGGCCGGCGCCTTTCGCCGTGGAGCAGCAGGCCGGCGATCTGCTTGGACGGTGGGCGCGTTCCGCTTGGCTGCCGCCGGTGGTGCCGCTACCCGCTGCTGCGGTGCCCGGCGGGGCGGCGACGGTTCCTCTTCGTAATCGAGGTCAAAGTCGCCTTCGTCTGGAGTATAACTCATCGGTGAGCATCCTTTCAGAAATAGGCCGGGTGCCCGGCTCGGTCGCCGCGCGCCGGCTGCCAGCTGCTAACTAACTATAGTTAGTTAGCAGGTTTTTGTCAAGGGGTAAATCATCAGAGTTGCACCACGATAAAGGCTTCGGCCAGCGCCAAGCCGGCCGGCGCGCCAATGGCCGCCGCGCGTTGCCGCCAGCCCGCCCGCAAGGCCGTTGGATCGGGCGTTTGACTCACATGGGCCAGCCGTGCGGCAATCTTGCGGTCAAACGCCGCCGCAATATCCACGTAGACGGTGGGGGCGTTACTGGCAAACAACCAGACCTCCGCCACGCAATGCGGGGCTAATCCCGCCGCGCCTTGCTCCGCAAAGGTCAAGCGGTCCCGCGCGAGAGGGTAGGCGGCATCCAGCGCCACGCGGCCGGTGATGCGATGATCCCGATGACACAGGTACGGCGGATAGGGCTGCTCTGGGTCATGGGTGAACAGCGCCTGCGGCCGCCAGCGCCGAATCCAGGCGACCACCTCGCCGCGCAGGGTCCGCGTGTCTTCCAAGTCACCGTCGGGATAGCGCAGGAAGGCCACCTCCGTGAGGCCCAGTGCCTGGGCGGCCGCCTGGGCTTCCTGCTCGCGTAGCGCCGCGACCTGCGAAGCGGTGAGGGCCGGGTCGTCCGTCCCCTTATCGCCCGAGGTCAGCAGCAGCAGCCGCACCGTCGCGCCCCCATCAATCGCGCGGGCCAGCGTGCCGGCGCACCAGCTTTCCATATCGTCGGGATGGGCCGCGACCACCATAATGGAGGTGACTGCCGGCGGCGGGCGACGGAGCCGGCCCGGATCGGGGCTAGTCACCGGCTTCATACCCCCTCTTGGCCTTCACGCCGGGCGATGGTGCCACGTCGTCTCATGGTAGTGCTCCGGCGCGTGGCCGGCTGGATCGATATGCACCAATGCTTCGCCCAGCCCGGCGATTCCGTGCAGCAGCGCGTGGCGGATGGCTTCCGCAATGGCGTGACTGTCCACGGTCGAGAGCGCCGGGTCCACATCGCTATGCAACTCGGCGATCAGCTGGTGCCCGTGCCAGCGCACCCGCACATCATGGATGCCCTGCACCCCGGCGACCCGCCGCGCCGTCTGTTCCACTTGATCCACCAATGCGGGGTCCACGGCATCCATAAGGCGATAGAGGATCGCTTGGCCGGCCTGCTTGCCGATGACCAGGATGGCGAAGGTAATCAGCAGCCCCACCAGGGGATCGAGCCAGGCGATCCCCTGGAGCGCCCCGAACGCGCCAATCAGCACGGCCAGCGAGGTGATCCCGTCGGCCCGCGCGTGCTGGCCGTCGGCCACTAGCGCCGCACTCCCAATCCGTTGCCCCGTGCGAATTCGCACCTGGGCGACCCATTCGTTGCCGATGAAACCGGCAATGGCGGCTACCACTACCCACCCGATATTCGCCATCGGTGCCGGGTGCAGCAGCTTCTCCACCGATGTCCACACCGCCACAGCGGCGCTGAGGAAGATGATGAGGACGATAAACACCCCCGCCACATCTTCCGCCCGATCATACCCATAGGTAAAACGGCGCGTGGCGGACCGGCGGCTGAGGGTAAACGCCACCCAGAGGGGCAACGCCGTCAGCGCGTCGGCGAAGTTATGGATCGTATCAGCGAGCAGCCCGGCGCTGCTGCTGATCCAGACAATCACGAGCTGGAAGACGGCCGTCGCCCCGAGGATCACCAGACTCGTCCGCAAGGCCCGAATCCCCGACGTACTGCCCTCCAGCGCCGAATCGACTTGCACCGTGCCGTGCGAATGGCCGTGGCCGATGCCGAAGATACCCAGCACCCCGGCCAGTACGCCCTCGTTATGGGCATGGTCGTGATCGCCGTGTTCATGCTCGTCGGCAGGGTCGTGATCGCCATGCGTATGCGCGCCCTGGCCGAGATCTTCATGGGCATGGGTGGCAGCATGCTCCGGATCGGCATGCGCGTGATCGCTATGCTCATGCGCGTCGTCATGCGCGTGATGCCCCGGCAACGGACGGGCCGCCGACACCGGCTGTCGCGCCTGGGGGCTCATGGGGGAGTCGGGCGGGGGTGTAGCCATATTGAAGGGTGCTTCCTTTCCTTGCCGAATCTAGTGATCCTCGTGATCAGGGAGACCTAAATGCACATGATCAACATGATAGTCGGCTTCGCGAAACAGTGCCGCCATATGCTGATCGTCCAGCGCGTAATAGATCACGTTGCCGGCGCGGCGCGGTTTGACCAAGCGGCGATCCCGCAGGTAGCGTAACTGATGCGACACCCCGGACTCCGAAACGCCGACCAGGATCGCTAAGTCTCGCACACACAGCGGCCCGGTAAGCAGCGCATAGAGCAAGCGCACCCGCGTGAGGTCGCCCAATGCCTGGAAGGTCGCCACTAAGGCGGTGAGCCGCTCCTCCGCCGGGATGGCCGCCCGCGCGACGGCAACCAGATCGGGATCAATAGCGGGCGGTTGATCCGCTTTAGACATACGCATACTCCTACTGACTGACTATCTGCTCAGATAGTACCATAAAGTCATACCTAGGTCAAGGCCGTTCACCTGGGATTTGTGGTTGGGGGCCGTATTGGAAGATCATCGCCCGCTGTAGCCGACGAGAAGGGGACTGCGATCTCGCAGTTAGCCATGTCCACCACGGTAAAACCTAGCCGATGATACCCAGCACCAAAAACAGTAGGAAGCCGGCGAAGAACGTGGCGGTCAGCAGCGAGGTGTGTTTTTCTTCATGGGCATCGACGAGTAATTCTTCGGTCACGAGGAACAGCAGCGCCGCCGAGCCGAACGACAGGATAATGACCAACGGGGCTTCCGGCAGCCCCTGGAGCAGCGTGGCCCCGACTAACGCGACAACTAGGAACACCCCCGCGTGGCCGGCGATAATCCCTATGACCCGGCCACGCGACACCCCACGTTGGCCTAGCGTCGTGGCGAGTGCCAAACCGAGCGAGAGGAGCTCTACCGTCAGGGCAAAGGCCAGCAACTGACCGGTTTTCGCGCCGGCGGCGAAGCCGATGCCGATCAGCAAGCCGTCAATCGCAAGGTCCACCGCGACGGCCAGCAGCATACCAAGCGGCAGTGGTACTCCCGCCGCGCTAGCCGCAGCGTTACTTTCCTCCGTGGCAACGAGGGTTCCTTCGACCTGCCCTTCGGTGAGCCGGCTTAAACCAAGCATGGCGAGTACACCCAACACAAAGCCGATGCTGACTTCGGTCGCTGAGTGTGCTTTGACCATTTCGGGGATCAGTTCAACCGCCACCACGGCAAAGATGAGACCGGCTGCAAAGTGTAAAATCCCGCTCCGCAAATGCGGCCCCGGCGGACGGAAGATCGCCACCAGCGCCCCGGCGATCATCAACACGGCCGGCAGCACGGCGTAGGACAGCATGGTGAACAGGATATTAAGCCCCCGGTGCCTGGCTGGGCCTATCCGCCATATGCGCCGGTGCTGGCCCTTCCGCCACCTGGCTGCCGCGCATCCGGCGAGCGAGATAGGCCATGTAGCCGGCCAGGGTCAGCCAGACGAGGCTAAACGCCACACCGACAAAAATCCATCCGCTATCCATGCTTAGTTCTCCCCCCATGCCGCGTGGCGTTGCTGTGCGGTCGCCCGCGCTTCCGCCTCGGCGATCCGCACCCGCCAGACCAGTAAAAAGCTATAGAGCAGCGTATAGGCCAGCAACCCCACCAGCAACGTCGCCAGCATTGAGCCGGGCAGTTGCGGTCCGGCGGCGTTCAAGACCACCGGAGCTGGGTGCAGGCTGCGCCACCAGACGACCGACTGATGCACAATCGGCACATCCAGAAAGCCGACAATGCCGAGGACCGCCGCCAACCGTTTGGCTCGTTCCGGCGCGGCGGTCAGCGCCCGCGTCATCGCATAGCCGAGGTAGATAAACCAGAGGACCAGCGTGGCGGTCAGCCGCGGATCCCAGGACCACCAAGTGCCCCAGATGGTCTTGCCCCACATCGATCCGCTGATCAACACCAAGCTCGTCAGCACCAGCCCGATTTCGGCGGAGGCGGCGGCGAGGCGGTCCCAACTGTCCTGCTTGCGCCAGAGGTAGCCGACGCTGCCCATCAGCACCATGAAAAAGGCTAGGTACGCCACCCAGGCCAGCGGCACATGAAAGTAGAAAATCCGTTGCGCCTGCCCTTGCACCAGATCGGGCGGGGCGTAGAGAAAACTCATGCCGACGGCGATCAGCATGGTGATCGCGGTGGCCCCGCCTAACGCGCGCTGTAGCCGGGCCACCCGATCCGTTGGGCTGCTGGGCGGCGTGCGGACGGTCGGCGGGGCCGATTCTAACAGGATCATCGCTGCTTCCTCCTTGCCGGCCAAGCCGTAGCTACGGCTCAGTCATCCAGTAAATAGCCATACAACAGATAGCCGGACCCCAGAAAGAGCGCCGCGCACGCCGCCAGCAACCCGGTCCAGGGCGGTTGTCCGGCCACGGCCGGAGCGAGCGCGGCGACTGTGGCCTGCACCGCCCCGATCAAGACCGGCACGAGTAACGGCAAGAGGACCACCGGTAACAAGATTTCGCGTGCCGTGCTGGCCCCGGCCAGCGGCACGAACAAGGTGCCGGCGGCTCCCAGGGCCAGAGTCCCCAGCGTGATGGGCAGCAGCACCGCGCCGTGCAGCAGCGGCAAGTTGTACAGCCCGGCAAAGACGGGCACCGCCACGGTATCCAGCCCGGCCAGGAACAGCAGATTGCTGCCCAGCTTCGCCAGGAACAGACCGCCGGGGTCCAGCGGGATCAGGGTCAGCCCTTCCCAGACCCCATTTTCCCCATCCAGAGCGAACACCCGGCCCAGGCCCAGGATGGTGGCAAACAACAGCGCCGTCCAGAACGCGCCCACCGCCGCGCCGACCCGGCTCTCCAGCGCCAGATTAAAGGTGAAGTTCAAGATCAGCCCGGTCACGCAGGCAAAGCTCACCATCAAGCCGACCACTGCGCGGCCCCGCCACTCCCGCCGCAGATCCGCCGCCAGCAGGCTCCCGACCTGCCCCCAGAAGCCCGGCGGCATCACGCGCTGCGGCTACGGCTCTGCGCCAGGACGCAGCGGGCACGCCACTCGGCGGGCGTATGGGCCAGGGCCGGCGCGCTATAGACGGGCCGGCCGCTGTCCAAGATCAGGGCGTGCCCACACAAGGCCACGCCTAGCGCTTGATCGTGGGTCGCCAGCACCACGGCTTGCCCGGCGGCACGTCCCGCCGCGACTAGGTGCGCCAAGCAGTCCTGCCCGTCGGCATCCAGGCCGCTGTCGGGTTCGTCCAGCAACAAGATGGCGGGCCGGTGCAGCGTAGCCCGCGCCAGCGCCAAGCGTTGCTGCATCCCCCGCGAGCAGGCGCGCACCCGGCGCGCGGCCACGCCG
>JALYUO010000470.1 GCA_030853735.1 Chloroflexota bacterium | reverse complement strand
CTCCTGGCCGCGATGGGGCTGGTTGTGCTGCGATCTACTCGCCCGCGACCCCGACCTGCGCGGTAAGGACAGCCTATCGCGGCCAGGAGGCCGCTCCCACCATCCCAATCATTCCGCGCCCTAAGCCCGCAGACGCGAGAACGCATAAGCCCTGTATGTACGTCGTAGTTCCTACCCCTCTGACCCCTCTGCGCGTATAATGGCAGCGATAGCCCTCTTCCGCTTTAGGGAAGGGGCAGGAGGGTCCATTTTCACATGAACAATCTGGAAACACTGTTTTTGGAAGCGGGGGCGCAGACGGCGGCGGAGGTGGCGGGGCGGCTGGCGACGTGGCTGGGGCAGGCGACGCGCACGATTGACTTGGCGATCTATGATATGCACCTGACGGGGGAGGCGGCGCAGACGCTGATTGGGGCGTTGCAGGCGCGGGCGGCGTCGGGGGTGCAGGTGCGGATCTGCTACGACATCGGCGACGATCCGGGGCGGGCCGAACGGCTGGGCGCGCAACCGACCTCCACCGAGACGGGCCGCTTCCTGGCGGGCACCGGGTTGCCGAACCGGGCGATCACTAGCGATGTGAACCTGATGCACCATAAGTATTGCATCCTCGATGCCTACACGCCCCAGGCGCAGGTCTGCACGGGGTCAAGCAATTGGACCGACGCGAGTTGGAGCCTGCAAGAGAACAATCTGCTGTTTATCGCCTCGACGGCCCTCGCCAATTACTACGCGCAGGACTTCCAGGAACTGTGGTCTACCGGCAATATTCAGACGACCGGCGCGCTGGATACCGGGCGCGTGACGCTGGCCTACGCCAACCTGCCCGCCGCGACCACGGTTAGCTTCGCGCCCGGCCAGGGCCACTGGATCGACTCGGAAGTGGCGCATCGGGTGGGACGCGCGCAGCGCGAGGTGACGCTGGCGGTGGTGGTGCTGACTTCGGGCCATATCCTGGGCGCGCTGGGCGACCTGACGCAGCGCGGCATCCCGATAGACGGACTCTATGACCGCACGCAGATGGAAGGGGTGTTTTACCAGTGGCAGCATAACCCGCACGCCGGCTGGAAAACGCCCGCCTTCCAGAGCATCGTGCGCTACGGCAACCTGGCCGGCAAGCGCAGCACGCCCTGGTCGCCCAGCAGCGTGCATGATTTCATGCACAACAAGCTGCTGATTGTGGACGACACGGTGATCACCGGCAGCTACAACTTTTCGCGCAACGCCCAGGACAACGCGGAAAACATCCTGTTCATTGACAGCCCGCCGTTGGCCGCCGACTACCGCGCCTATATCCGGCGGCTGGCGGCGCGCTATGGGTTGCCTGCTTGAATGGGGCGCGCACCGTGGCCTTCAGCGCGCTGATCGCGTTGGCGGTGTTGCTGGGCGGCGGGATCATGCTGGGTGGGCCGGGACCGGGCATCGAACTGCGGCGGATCGACCAGTTGCGCGCGGGCACCGATAGCGCCGCGTTGGGGCCGACCGCGACGCGCTTGGGGCAGACCTTTCGCGCCGACCAGGCGGGCCTCAGCACGGTAGCGGTGCAACTCGCGGCGATCAGTGTGCTGCCGGCGGACGGGCGCTTTCGCCTGTGGCGCGAGGACGATCCCGGTCCGCCGATCCTGGATGTACCACTGACCGCCGGCGATTTCAGTGGCAACCCCTATCTGGCCTTTCACTTCGCGCCGCTGGCTGATTCGGCGGGTCGCCGCTATCGCTTTGCGATCAGCAGCACTGCGCCGTTGGCCGATGCGCTGGCGGTGCAGGTCGCGGCCTATGATGCCTATAGCGCAGGTGCGGCCAGCCTCGACGGGGTCGCGCAGGCGGGCGATCTGACCTTCCGCACCTACGATACCTACACCGCCCTCAGCTTCGCCCGTGACTGCGCCCACGCGCTGACCGACCACGGCGCGGACCTCCTCACCGCGCTGCTGTTTCTGCTGCTGCCTGGCTTTGCCCTCAGCTTGGTGCTGCCCGGTTGGTCAGCGGGTCAGCGCCTGATCGCCGCGCCGGCGCTCACGCTGTTGGCGTGGGCGGTGCTGCTGCTGGCGTTGTGGGCCGTGGGCGAGGGGTCAGGGGTCAGGGGTCAGGGGTCAGGGTGGGTGTTGGGCGCAGTGGCTTGGGGGGTGATTGGCCTCAGCGCGCTGGTGCTGTTGTGGCGGGCGCGGCAGGCCGGATTCTTCGCTGCGCTCAGAATGACAGAACCCCAGACAGATGTCCGCAGAATGACAGGATCGCCGCAATCCGCAATCCGCAATCCGCAATCCGCAATCTACGCGCTCCTGCTCGTCGCTCTGCTGGGCATCACGCTGGGCAGCCGCTGGGCGACGATCCGCGACCTGGTGGCGGGGATGGGGCTGGATGCGTATCACCATACGTTGGTCACGCAGTTGATCCTAGACCGGGGCGGGGTGCCGCGGGATTATGCGCCGTATGCGCCGCTGGCCTCGTTCACCTACCACTTCGGCTTCCACGCTTTCGCCGCCGCGCTGGGCCGGCTTGCGCCCGCCGGCTGGCCGGTCGCGCAGTTGATGCCGTTGGCGGGGCAACTGGCGACGGCGCTGCCGGTGCTGACGCTGGCGCTGTTCGGGGCGCGCGTGCTGGGCAACCGGTGGTTGGGGCTGGTGGCGGGCGGCTTGGCCGGCACGGTGGCGATCTTCCCCGCCTTTTACGTCAATTGGAGCCGCTACACGCAAGGGTTGGGGCTGGCCCTGCTGCCGGTGGCCTGGGTGCTGGTGCTGGACGCGCTATG
>JALYUO010000467.1 GCA_030853735.1 Chloroflexota bacterium | reverse complement strand
GCCTATGGTTTCATCATCTGTTTACTTATCTAGTGTGTACCCTCGGCTCAATTGCCACGCATCAGCAGGGTCAACGCCGTCTCCTGATGCCTGATACCTGATGCCTGATACCTCGTCGCTATTCATCCATTAAGGAATCGCGTAACAAATCCAGCTTCTCCAGCGCAATTCCTGTGCCGATAGCCACGCATTGCAGCGGTTGGTCGGCCACATAGCAGGGGATGCCGGTGATCTGGGTCATTAGCTCGTCTATATGGCGTAGTAGCGCGCCGCCGCCGGTCATGATCATGCCGCGATCAATGATGTCAGAGGCCAGTTCAGGCGGAGTACGTTCCAGCACCGTTCGCACGGCCCCGACAATGGCTTCCAATGGCTCGGCCAATGCCTCCACGATCTCATTGGTATGGACGGTGATCGTGCGCGGCATCCCGGCCACTTGGTCGCGCCCGCGCACGTCCATACTCATCTCTTCTTCGCAGGGCAGCGCCGAGCCGATGCGGATCTTCAACTCTTCCGCTGTGCGGTCGCCGATCAGCAGGTTATACTTGCGCTTGATAAAGTTGACGATATACTCGTCTAGCTTGTTGCCGCCGATGCGGATCGAATTGCTCTCGACGATGCCGTTGAGCGCGATCACGGCGACCTCGGTGGTGCCGCCGCCGATGTCAATGATCAGGCTGCCGTTGGGGTCGCTGATCGGTACGCGCGCGCCGATGGCGGCGGCCAGCGGCTCGCGGATCAGGAAGACGTTGCGATCATCGGCCCCCGCCTCCACCGCCGCATCTTTCACCGCCCGCCGCTCTACGCTGGTCACGCCCGCCGGAATGCAGATCATCACGGTGGGCTTCATCAAGTGGAAGTGGCCGGAGGCGCGCCCGATAAAGTGCCGGAGCATCGCCTCCGTGACGATATAATCGGCGATCACCCCGTTTTGCATCGGGCGAATCACTTCTATCGTCTCCGGCGTGCGCCCGATCATGTCATGGGCGGCCTTGCCGACCGCCTTGACCCGCCCGGTCACCGTGGAGATAGCGACCACCGACGGCTCATTGAGAACGATGCCCCGCCCGCGTACATAGACTAATACATTGGCCGTGCCGAGGTCTATGCCGATTTGACGCGAGAAAATGCCCATTAAGCCCGGCTTTCCGGTGACGGAGCGTTGACGTTGCCGCCGCGCCGACTGCGGGCGATGCGGATACGCACGGTGGCACGGCGCATGGCGGCCTGGGCAGCCAGTTCGCTTTCGACGTTGGTGCGATTTGCCAGCGACTCTTGCGCGCGGCGGCGTGATTCCTCGGCCCGTTGCACATCAATCTCTTCGGCGCGCTCGGCGGCATCAGCCAGCACGGTGACGCGCCCGTTGCTCACTTCCATGAAGCCGCCAGCGATCAGCAACGATTCCTCACTGCCGCCTTTTTTCACCCGCAGCTCGCCCACTTGCAACGCGGTCAGCAGCGGCGCGTGGTGCGGCAAAATGCCCACCTCACCGTCCGCCGCCGGCGCAATGACCATATCTACATCGTCCTGATAGACCAACTTCTCGGCGGTCACAATTTCCAGATGTAACGGCATAGCTCATTCCTCAAAAAAATCTATCGCGTATTACGTATTGCGTATTATCGCTGGCCTCGCCCCGTTCGTCAAGCCGCAAAGCGGGGACAAAAGCGGGCAGACCGCCGATATACGCAATACGCAATACGCAACAGGCAGTAAGTCTTACGTACCCGCCGAGATCGTGGCCGCTTTTTCAACGGCCATTTCGATGCTGCCGACCATGTAGAAGGCTTGCTCCGGCAGGCTGTCATGCTTGCCGTCGAGGATCTCGCGGAAGCCACGCACGGTGTCTTCGCGCTTGACATAAACACCGGGGATGCCGGTGAACACCTCGCCCACAAACATCGGCTGGCTGAGGAAGCGTTGGATGCGCCGCGCCCGGTGGACGACCAGCTTATCCTCTTCGCTCAACTCTTCGATACCGAGGATGGCGATGATGTCTTGCAGATCCTTGTAGCGTTGCAGCACCTTCTTGACCGACTGCGCCACGTTATAGTGTTCGTCGCCGACGATGCGCGGGTCAAGGATGCGGCTGGTGGAGGTCAGCGGGTCCACGGCGGGGAACAGCGCCTGCTCGGCGATGCTGCGCTCTAACGTCACGCTGCCGTCGAGGTGGGCGAAGGTCGTGGCCGGGGCCGGGTCGGTGTAGTCGTCGGCGGGCACATAGATGGCTTGCACTGAGGTAATCGAACCCTGCTTGGTCGAAGTGATGCGCTCCTGCAACTGACCCATCTCAACCGCCAGCGTCGGCTGGTAGCCCACGGCGCTGGGCATCCGGCCTAGGAGGGCGGACACTTCGGCACCGGCCTGCACAAAGCGGAAGATGTTGTCAATAAACACGAGTAGGTCGCGGCCTTCGTCGCGGAAATACTCGGCCATCGTCAGGCCGGTCAGGGCCACGCGCAGGCGGCTGCCGGGCGGCTCGTTCATCTGGCCGAAGACCATCACGGTCTTGTCAATCACGCCCGACTCGGTCATCTCCTGGTAGAGCTGGGTGCCTTCGCGGCTGCGCTCGCCCACGCCGCAGAAGACGGAGTAGCCGCCATGCTCGGCAGCGATGTTGCGGATCAGCTCTTGGATCACGACCGTCTTGCCCACGCCCGCGCCACCGAAGATGCCCATCTTGCCACCCTTCGTGAAGGGCGAGATCAGGTCCACGACTTTCAGGCCGGTCTCGAAGATTTGCGCCTCGGTGGACTGGTCGGCGAACGAAGGCGAGGGGCGGTGGATAGCATAAGTCGGCGTGTCTTTGGGCACATCGCCTTTGCCGTCAATGACTTCGCCCAGCACGTTGAAGATGCGGCCCAGCGTGTTGGGGCCGACCGGCACGGCAATCGGGCCGCCGGTGTCCTGAGCCATCATACCGCGGCGCAGGCCGTCGGTCGCGCCCATGGCGACGCAGCGCACCCAGTCGTTGCCCAAGTGCTGCTGGACCTCAACGACCAGACGCTTGGCCGCAGTTTGCCAGCTGGGGCCTTCGCTCTCGCTATTGACTTCGGCCCCGGCTTCGGTTAGCGGGATGACGAGCGCGTTGTAAATGTCGGGCAGGTGATCGGGCGGGAACTGGACATCCAGCACTGGCCCCATGATCTGCACGATTTTTCCTTGAGCAGGCATCGGTTTTCTCTCCTTTAGCCGCCGGCGCGGCCCGATCAGCCGGTCAGCGCGGCGGCCCCACCGGCGATTTCGGTCAGTTCTTTGGTGATATTGGCCTGGCGCAGCTTGTTGTAGGACAGCGACAGATCGGCGACCATATCTTTGGCCGCTTTGGTCGCGTTTCGCATGGCGACCAGGCGGGCGCTTTGCTCGCTGGCAATCGACTCCAGCAATGCCTGATAGATGCGCGCCTCGATATAGCGCGGCACAAGTTGCGTCAGCACCGCCTCTGGGCTGGGTTCATAGATATATTCCAACTGCGGCCCGCTCACTTCGCTGGGCTGCAACGGCAGCAAGGGAATGACGACCGGCTTTTGCACCAGGGTGTTCACAAACTCGGAGTAGATCAGATAGACCGCATCAATGCGCCCGGCGGCATATTCCTCGGTGATCACGCGGGCAATGGGGATGATGTAGTCGGGGCTGGGGCGGTCGCTATAGTTGGTGAATTCGGCCACCACGGGACGGCCGTAGCGCACCATGAAATCACGCCCTTTGCGGCCCACCGGCACCACCTCGAACGCGCCCCCCGCCGGCGCTTCGTCCAGCACAAAGCGGGTGGTGCGGCGGATGACATTAGAGTTCATGCTGCCGCACAGCCCTTTATCGGACGTGATCAACACCACGCCGGTGTTTTTGACCACGGCGCGGCGTTGCAGCAGGGGATGGCTGACATCCACATCCATCGCCCCCAGCCGCGCCGACAGGTTCGCGATCACTTCATCCAGTTTTTCCGCATACGGTCGCCCGGCCAGCACGGCCTGTTGCGCCCGCCGCATCCGCGAGGCAGCGACCATTTCCATGGCGCGGGTAATCTGCGAGATGTTTTTGACCGACTTGATCCGCCGGCGGATTTCGCGTGTACTGGGCATCTCTTGTCCTAGTGTTTAGTGTTTAGT
>JALYUO010000563.1 GCA_030853735.1 Chloroflexota bacterium | reverse complement strand
TGGCGCGCATCATCACCGGCGACCGCATCGCCGGCGTGCTGGGCGAACGCCAGGCGCTCAAAGGCTTTGTCGGGGCCATCCCCGCCACCATCAGCGCCGGGGACACGCTGCACATCCTCAACATGGGTGGCGTGATCGGCCAAGCTCGTTCGGCCAACAGCGACTTTGGGCAGCCGTTGCGTGTGCGCGTCCTCGGCACCGTGCTCGAAAACGGCACGCCGCGCAACCTCGCCCAGCGCGCTATCCCCTGGCAAACTACGCTCGGCCCCTGCGCGCCGATCATCCTCATCTCCGGCACCTGCATGAACGCCGGCAAGACCACCGCCGCCTGCGAACTGATCCGCCTGCTCAAAGGGCGGGGCTACCGGCTGGCGGGCGCGAAAGTCACCGGCGTGGCAACCCAGCGCGACCTGCTGCAAATGCAAGACCACGGCGTGCAGGCGGCGCTGTCGTTCAGCGATGCCGGACTGCCCTCGACCACCCACACCGACACCTGCGTGGTGCCCGCCGCCAAAGGCATCTTGGCCGCGCTCAACGCGACGCAGCCTGACGCGATCATCGTCGAGTTCGGCGACGGCATCATGGGCCACTATGGGGTGGATCTGCTGCTGCGCGACCGCGAACTGATGAGCCATGTGGCGGGCCATGTGCTGTGTGCCAACGACTTGGTGGCGGCCTGGGGCGGCGTGCGCTTCCTGGGCGAAATGGGGCTGACGGTAGACTGCATCTCCGGCCCAGCCACCGACAACAGCGCGGGCGTGGACTACATCACCCACCACTTCGGCTTGCCCGCCGCGAACGGACGCACCGACCCCACCCAGTTGGCCGACCTGATCGAGGCGCGGGTCTTCGCGGCTCCAGCCACTAAACGACAGGCGGTAGCCTGATGACCGATCCGATCCATGTAGCCCTACCCAACACAGCGAAAGGAAGCGAGATATGAAAGCAACAGTCGTCAATCCGCTATATCTAGGCAGCGCGCCGCCGGCAGCGGTGAGTAGCACCAACTTCACTGGGCGCGATTTCTTGAACACCGCCGATTACACACAGGCCGAGATCCGCGAACTGGTGGAGCGGGCGCTGTGGCTCAAGCAGACCGGCCACCGCCCCCTGCTGACCGGGCAGGTGCTGGGCATGGTGTTTTTCAACCCCTCGCTCCGCACCAAGACCTCGCTGGCGGCGGGGGTGGCCCGGCTGGGCGGCACGGCGGTGGACCTGCCGGTGGGCCAGAGCACCTATGCCTTCGAGTTCCGTGACGGCGTGGTAATGGACAGCGAGACGCAGGAGCATATCAAAGAGGCCGCCCCGGTCCTGGCGCAATATTGCGACGCGCTGGGTGTGCGCTCCAGCGAACTGATCACGCGCGGCAACGCCGTCGGCGACTCGTCGGCCACCTGGGCCGCCGCCCGCCGGGATACGATTGTGCGGAGTTTCGCGCAATACGCCCCGGTGCCGGTGATCAACCTGGAGTCGAATGTCTACCACCCCTGCCAAGCGCTGGGCGACGCGCTGACCCTGCGCGAACAGTTCGGCAACCCGCAAGGCCGCAAATATGTGCTGACCTGGGCCTATCACCCCAAGCCGCTGCCCACCGCCACGCCCCATTCGCAACTGCTGGCGGCCTGCGACATGGGCTGCGCTGTCACGCTGGCCTTCCCGCCCGGCTGGGATCTGGACAGCGAAGTCATGGCGACCGCTCAGGCCCGCGCTGCCGAAGCCGGGGGGTCACTGACGATTAGCCATGACCAGGATGCGGCGGTGGTCGGGGCTGACGTGATCTGCGCCAAAAGCTGGGGCGCGCTGGCCCACTACGGCGACTGGGAGACGGAAAAGGCCGCCCGTGCCGCCCACCGCGACTGGATCGTGGACGACGCGCTGATGGCGCGCACGCCCCATGCGCGCTTCATGCACTGCCTGCCGGTGCGCCGCAACGTCGTCGTCAGCGACAGCGTGCTGGACGGCCCAAGCAGCATCGTCGTGGCCCAGGCCGGCAACCGGATGTACGCGCAAAACGCGCTGCTTGCCAGCCTACTAGGCCGCTGGTAGCCCCTAGACCCGTAGGAGGGAGTCATGTCCCCCCGGTAGGAGGGGGCTGTGTCCCCCGAAAGAGCCGCAAATCAGGTAAGAGGGGGCGGTGTCCCCCCGTAGGAGGGGGCGGTGTCCCCCGCAAGTGCCCCCAACCAGAAGGATGGATGATGACCCAAGCAACGCTCGAATCGGCCGCCTTTATCGTCAGCCCCACGCAGGTGGCGCTCGACACGGCAATGCTGCCCTACGACATCTGGGGCACCCGCGCCCATGTGCTGATGCTGGCCGCCACCGGCATCATTCCGCCGGCGGCGGCGGGGGCCATTTGCGCCGCGCTGGCCCAGATCGCGGCGGAAACCAGCGCCGGCCTGTGGCAGATTGACCCCGCACGCGGCGCGCAACTCAGCCTGGAGCAAGCGGTGATCGCGCGCGTGGGCGTGAGCGACGGCAGCCGGATGCACACGGCCCGCAGCCGCAACGATCAGGTGCTGGTGACGGAACTGCTCTACCTGCGCGAACAGGGGCTGACCCTCGCAACCGCCGGCACGGCGGCCGTCGCGGCGCTGCTCGATCTGGCTGCCGCGCATGGGGCGACGGTGATGCCCGGCTACACCCATATGCAACCGGCCAAGCCCACCTCATTCGGCCAATGGGCACTGGCCTACGCCGATGCGCTCACCCGCAGCCTGGCCGATCTGCAATACACCTGGGCGCAATATGACACCTGTCCGCTCGGCGCAGTCGAAAGCTACGGCACGTCGTGGCCGATAGACCGCGCGCTCACCGCCCGCTTGCTCGGCTTTGCGCGTGTCTGGGAGGTGCCGCAAGATGCCATCGGCGCGCGCGGCTTGCCGCAACTGGCCTATCTGGATGTGTGCAAACGGCTGGCCCTGACGATCAGCAAAATCGCCGCCGACCTGCTGCTGTTCACCACCTGGGAATACCGTTATGTCCATTTAGGATCAGCGATAGCGCAACGGCTCCACCCGATCACCGGTAGCTCGGTGATGGCGCAAAAGAAAAACCCCGACGCGCTGGAACTGCTGCGGGCGACCGGCCACGAAGTGATCGGGCTGGCCGGCCTAGCCGCTCATCTGCTGGCGGGCTTGCCGATGGGCTACAATCGCGACACGCGCGAGATCAAAGAATGGAGCGCGTTGGGCTTCGCTAAGACGCTCGCTGCGCTGGGCATCTTGCGAACCACCCTGGCGACGCTGGTCGTGGACGGAGATCGGATGCGGGGCGCAGTGGCGGCTAACTATTCGAGTACGACCGACTTGGCCGATGCCATCGCCGCTCACACGGGGGTGGGCTACCGGCAAATCTATGGCGTGGTCGGCGGGTTGGTGGACGGCCTGATCGCCGGCGGGCAGCCACTGGGCAGCCTGCGCGCGGCGACCATCTGCGACGCGGCGGCGGCGGCGGGGCTGGTGATTGCCTTGACCGATGCCGCCGTGCAAGCAGCGTTGGACCCTGCCCAGGCGTTGGCCGCCCGCACCCACATCGGCGGCGCGGCTCCCGCAGAAATGGCGCGGCTGCTGGCCGCCCGCCAACAACAGTTGGCGGATCAGCGCGCCTGGATCGACACCGGCTGGGCGCGCATCGCCGCCGCCCACACCGTCACCGAACAAGCGGTGCAGGCACTACACTGATTCCGAATACATATCGTGCTCCGTGTCTCCGTGTCGCCGTGTTGAACCGTTCCGGCTATTGTTAGAGATTTAGTGGAGGGTGATGGGATGCAAACAGAGATGGCGGGCGTGCTGGTGCTGGCTGACGGCACCGTGGTACGCGGCGGCGGCGCAGGCGCGGCCGGCGTGACGGTCGGCGAACTGGTCTTCCAGACCGGCATGGTCGGCTACCAGGAGACGATGAGCGATCCCTCGTATGCGGGCCAACTGTTGATGTTCACCTACCCGTTGGTGGGCAACTACGGGGCCGGGCCCGCGCTACAGCAAAGCGCGGCGATCCAGGCGCGCGGCGTGATCCTGCGCGATCTGCTGCCGAGCGGCGGTCACCGCGATAGCACGGGCGACTTGGCCGACCTGTTGGCGGCGCACGGCGTGCCCGTGCTGACCGGCGTGGATACGCGCTTCCTGACGCGGCGCGTGCGGGAGCAGGGGGTCATCCCCGGCGCGTTGGCGGTGGGGCCGGCCGCCGAATTGCCCACGCCGGCCGAGTTGCAGGCGCGAGCCATCGCGTTCGACTATGCGGCGGAAGATTTCGTGACCGCTTGCGCCACGCCGGTGCTGGTCTGGCAACCGTCGGCCCGCCCGAATGGACCGCGCCTCGCGCTCATTGATTACGGGGCCAAGACGAGCATGGTGGATCACCTGCGGGCGCGCGGCGCGGGGGTCTGGCTGGTGCCGCCGCACTGGTCGGCGGCAGCGGTGCTGGCCTTGCAGCCCGACGGCATTCTGCTGTCGAACGGGCCGGGTGACCCCGCGCACTTGGCCGGGCCACTAGACACCGTGCGCGGCCTGCTGGATCACGGCACGGTGCCCATCTTCGGTATCTGCCTGGGCCACCAGTTGCTGGCCCGCGCCGCCGGCGGCCAAACGATCAAGATGCCCTTCGGCCATCGCGGTGTGAACCAGCCGGTGATCGAAACCGCGACCGGGCGGGTGGCGATCACCACGCAAAACCACGGTTATGTCGTGGATGCCACCGGCCTGCCCGCCGACTACCGGGTGACGCACAGCAACCTGAACGACGGCAGCGTGGAAGGCATCGCCCATTGGGGGCGACCCTGGTGGGGCGTGCAATGGCACCCAGAGGCGCATCCTGGTCCCACCGATACGCAACACCTATGGGATACGTTTTTGGCGGCGACCTCCTCAGCGCGAGTCGCCGTTTCTTTTTAGCAAGCAAAAGGAGGCCGTGATGCCGAAAGATCCGACGCTGCGAAAAGTATTGATTATCGGGTCGGGGCCGATTGTGATCGGGCAGGCTGCCGAGTTCGACTACGCCGGCACGCAAGCCTGCCTGGCCTGCCGCGAAGAAGGGGTCGAAGTGGTGCTGGTCAACTCGAACCCAGCGACCATCCAGACCGATCCCGATATGGCCGACCGCGTGTATATCGAGCCGTTGACGGTCGCCAGCCTAACAGCGATTATCCGTCACGAGCGCCCAGACGGGCTGATCGGTACGATGGGCGGCCAGACGGCGCTCAACCTGACGATGGATTTGGCACAGGCGGGCGTGCTGGCCGAATGCGGCGTGCGTGTGCTGGGCACCGGCACGGCCACCATTCGCGCCGCTGAGGATCGGGCGGCGTTTGCCGACCTGATGCAGGTGATCGGCCAGCCGGTCTTGCCGCACCTAGCGGTGACGACACCGGCGGCAGCGCACGCTTTCGCCGCGCAGACCGGCTATCCATTGGTGGTGCGCGCGGCGTTCACGCTGGGCGGCACCGGGTCGGGTCACGCCGCCGACGTAGCCGCGTTTGACCATCTGGTGGGCGAGGGATTGGCCGCCAGCCCGGTAGGCAGCGTGCTGATCGAGCGCAGCGTGACCGGCTGGGCCGAGGTGGAATACGAAGTCTTGCGCGATGCGGCGGACAATGCGATCATCGTTTGCAACATGGAGAACCTGGACCCGATGGGCATCCACACCGGCGAATCAATGGTCGTTGCGCCCAGCCAGACCCTTTCCGATAGTGACTATCAGCGGCTCCGCAGCGCCTCGCTGGCGATTGTGCGCGCGTTGGGCGTGGTGGGCGGCTGCAATTGCCAGTTTGCCCTGCATCAGGCGACCGGCGACTATGCGGTGATCGAGGTCAACCCGCGCCTGTCGCGCTCGTCGGCGCTGGCCTCGAAGGCCACCGGCTACCCGATTGCCCGCGTGGCCGCCAAAATCGCGCTCGGCTACCGGCTGCCGGAGATCCGCAACAGCATCACCGGGGCCAGCGCCTGCGCCGAACCCGCGCTCGACTACGTGGTGGTCAAGCTGCCGCGCTGGCCGTTTGACAAGTTCCGCTTTCAAGGCGTGGACAAGCGGCTGGGCATGACCATGAAAAGCACCGGCGAGGTCATGGCGATTGGCCGTTCGTTTGAGGCGGCTTTCCTCAAGGCCGTGCGGAGCCTTGACACTCGCGCCGGGCGGCTGGAAGTGGGGCCGGACTGGTCGCCTGCTCGCATTAGCAAAGCATTGACGCACCCGACGCACGAGCGCCCGGTGGCAATCTACAATGCGCTGGCCCTCGGCTGGAGCGTGGCCGTGGTCGCGGCGCAGAGCGGCATCCACCCCTGGTTTATCGCCCGCTTGGCCGCGATCCGGGCGCTGGAAGAACGCTATAGCGCCCAGCCCGACACCGCCACCCTGGCCGCCGCCAAGCGCATGGGCTTCAGCGATGAGCATCTGCTGGCCTTAGCGCCGGGCCATCCGCCGGGCGATGCGGTCGCCGCCGGCTTGGCCCTGCGGGCGCGGCGGCAGGCGGCGGGCATCCGCCCGGTCTACAAGATGGTGGACACCTGCGCGGGTGAGTTCGCCGCCGGCACGCCCTATTTCTACTCCACTTATGAGGCCGCCAACGAAGCCGCGCCCTTGCCCGGCCCCAAAGTGATCGTGCTGGGCAGCGGCCCCATCCGCATCGGCCAGGGCATTGAGTTTGACTACGCCTCGGTTCACGCGGTCGAGGCGCTGCGGGCGGCGGGCATTCAGGCGATTGTGATCAACAACAACCCAGAGACAGTCAGCACCGACTATCACCTGAGCGACCGGCTCTATTTTGAGCCGCTAACGCTGGAAGAAGTGCTGAACGTGGTCGAGCAGGAAGCCGACGGCCTGCTGGGCGTGATCGCCCAGTTCGGCGGGCAGACGGCGCTGAACCTGATCGGGCCGTTGACGCAGGCGGGCGTGCCGATCCTGGGCACCACCCCGGCGGCGATTGCCCGCACCGAAGACCGCCGCCAAATGGCCGACCTGTGCGCGGCGTTACAGATCCCCATCCCCGCCTGGACCATTGTCCACAGCCAGGACGAACTGGAGGCGGTGGCCCCGACCATCGGCTTCCCAGTGCTGGTGCGCCCGTCCTACGTGCTGGGCGGGCGCGGGATGCGGATCGTCCACGACCCGGCCGACTTGGCGGGCTATTTGCACGCGCTTGGCCCACACCTGCGCCGTCATCCGGTGCTGGTGGATCAGTTTCTGGCGGGAGCGGTCGAGGTAGATGTGGACGGTATCGCCGATGGGCGGGAGGCTTTCCTGGTGCTGATGGAGCAGATCGAACCGGCGGGCGTGCATTCGGGCGATAGCACCTGTGTCTATCCGCCGCAGACCCTCAGCCCCGCAGTGCAGACGCAGATTAGCGACTACACCCGCCGTCTGGTGAGCAGCTTGGGCATCGTCGGGCTGATCAATGTGCAGTACGCGGTGCAGGCGGGCACGGTGTATCTGTTGGAAGTCAACGCGCGGGCCAGCCGCACCGTGCCCTTCGCCAGCAAAGCGACCGGCATCCCGCTGGCCCGGCTGGCGACGCAACTGATCCTGGGCGCGCCACTAGCCGGCCTGGATCTGCGCCCCGGCCCGCTATTCGGCGCGGTGGCGGTCAAGACGGTGGTCTTTCCGTTCAACAAGTTTCCTGCGCTGGAACGGGTGCTGGGGCCGGAAATGCAAAGCACGGGGGAAGCAATGGGCACCGCCGCCACCTTTGCCGAGGCGTTGGCGAAAGCGCAGGTGGCGGCGGGCCAAGTGCCGGCCGTGGCCCTTACGCGGTAAAGGTCACGACCGGCAAAGGGGTATCCTCTGTGCGGGAGTTAGGCAGGTTCACGCCCCGCCATCCCTCCACGCGGACGGTGCGCTTAGAGCGGGCGACCGGCGCGGCTGCGCGTCCGTAGCGCCAACCCAGACGTGAGTCCCAGCAACCCGACCGCGATCAACAGGAGCCCCAGGAACGTCGGATTGCCCGTGCTCGGCATACCGGGGGCCGCCGCCGCCACCTCCACGGTGATGGTGCCCACCATGCCCTTCGCCTCATGGGAATCGACCGGGCAATACATTTTCCACTCCCCGGCCATGGGGAAGGTATAGGAGCCGGTGCGGCTTTCGCCGCCCATGAGCGGGCTGGCGAAGACGGTGTACTCGACCTTCGTACTTTCCATCTCGAAGGTCATGTTGTGCGGGTACTTGCCCGCGTTGGTGAAGGTGACCTGCACCGCTTGGCCCTGCGGCACCGTGGCGTGCATAGGGCTAAAGGCAAACTCGGTGCCGGTGATCGTGAGTTGGGTCGTACCCTGCGCCAGCGTTAGCGTGGGCGCTAACAGCAGCGCGATCACGGCGGCGAGCGTCAGGCGAACCAGTAGATAAATGCGTTGCATTCTTTCCTACCTCCTTGAGCTAAGGAACGGGTCCGTTCCGCTGTGATTAGCGGATCGTGCCTGCGCCCGCATCCTCCGGGAATTTTCCGTTCAGCGCACGCGGTTGCCGAGGGGACGTTGCTATTTGATGGCTAGTTTACAAGCAACTCCCGCCCTTGTCAAGCCGCCGATTCTAGACGGGGGCGGCGCAGCTTTGTGCGTGGCGCGCCGGCTGCCCTCACCCCCCATCCCGCTCCCCAGCGGAGGAGAGGGGGAGTCGCTGGGGTGGCTGTTCCACCAAGACGATGTCGCCCATTTCTCTGACTCCCCCGCTGCCCCACAAGGGTGCGGGGGGCTGTAGCAGCGCACGGCGTGCGCGGGGCCACCGGCGGCAATGCTGGGCAGTGTGCTAAATAGCCCTGGTCCATCTACGAGCCAAAAGGGGGGTTGTCCGGCGGAACGCAGCACAGGAATCGGCTGCCGCGCCACTTGGTCCCCACACGGCGGCGGCTCTCGCCAGAGGTCCCCAGCTCCGCAGTTGGCTACATATCCCGTGGTGTCGTGCGTTTCGTTCAAGCTGCCAAGCTGGGGACTCAGTGCAGCCACCCTGGATTGGGTGGGCGGTGCAGGTTCCAGATGGCCGCGACCCCCGTGGCGATGGGCAAATCGGTGCGCCCATCCGGGGTGACGGCGTGCAATTCGTGCTGCGGCGTGACAAACGCGATCAGGCTACCCGCCGCCGGCAAGACCAAGCTGGGCAGTTGGGCATCCCACACCCGCTCACCCAAGCGCACTGGCGGGCCGCTGTCGTGCAACGGCCAGCTAAACACGGGAGTCAACCGACCCGCCGCGCTGCCGTCCAGCCGGTAGCTGCCGTAGATCAGGTAGTTGCCTTGTGGCGTGAACGCCCCTTCCCAGGAGCGATTGCCGACCGCACTCAGCGCGATCTCGCGTTGCTGCCCACTTTGCCGGTCCACCGCCAGCAGCCGATCCGCGCCGTCCGCCGCCCGGTAGCGCCACGCCACCCGCCCCCCATCGGCGGCCAGCGCCGCCACGTCCAGCGTGTCGGGGTGAGATAACCCTTGCCAGAGGCTTTGCCGGCGCCGGGTCTGGGGCGCAACATTCGCACCATCATTAAAGAAAGCCGCATCGGTATTTGGATCCAGCAACGCCAGTCGCTCCTGTGTGCCGCTCCAGGTGTCGATCAACAAGCGCGTCGGCGACACCATCCAAGCCGCAGTCAGCCCGCCGGACACCCCGCGCGGCACGTTCAGCCCTTCCACGCTGGTGAAGCTCCCCGGCGTGTGTCCACTAGGGGGCTTGAGATCGGCCAGAAAGAGCGTGTGCGTCGTGCTGCCGCGTTCGCTCGTCTGGACGAACAGGTAGCGGCCATCGGGACTGATGCCCGCCGCACCCAGCGTCCCCTCCACCGTGCCCAGAATGCCTTGCAGCGGGCCGGGCGTGCCCTGGCGCTGCCCATGCGCGTCCACCAGGGAGAGTTGCGCCTGGGGCGGCGCGCCCGCCGGCACACTGCTGTAGGTAGCCAGGACCGCCCGGCTGCCGTCGGGACTCCAGGCCACCGGCTGCACGCGCCCACTGGGGCCGGCAATCACGCCACTGGTGTGGCTCTCTAGGTCGTAATAGACCACCGTATAGCTGTAATAGCCGAGGTCAGCGTGCGGCGCATACCACCAGAGCACATCGCCCAGGAACACGCCAAAGCCGGAGCCGTCCAGCGGCGCGGGCAACGGCTGCACCACCGGCCCACCCGCGCCCCCTAGCTGCGCCAGCACCGCCACCCGCGCCGCCCCGGCGGTGAACGAAGGCAGCCAGAAATCGGCCCGTGGCACCGGCATGACCGCCGGTGTACCCGTGCCGCCGCCCAGCGCGGGTCGGTCGTAGACGAACCGCTGTCCATCGGCGGCCACCGCCCGCACCCGGCTGGCCCCATCACTGCCCGGCAAAGGGGTGCTGCCGTCCGCCAAATAGAGACCGGCGGCTCCCCCATCGGAACGCAGCAGCACCGTGCCCGCCAGCCCGGTGCGGATCAGTTGCCGCCGCGCCGCATCCAACTGCGCCGCCGCATCCGCCCCATCCGGTTGGATCGCCAGCGCATCCGTGTAGGCGCGCAGCGCCGCCGCCCAATCGCCCCGCTCCGCCGCCGCCTGGCCCTGCGCCGTCAGCAGGGCAAACTGTTGCGCCTGCGCCTGCGCCAGCCCCGCCCGCAC
>JALYUO010000556.1 GCA_030853735.1 Chloroflexota bacterium | reverse complement strand
TCCCAGGCCCGGCCGGCGCGCCGCCCGGCTTCGGGCAGGCCGTCGCTGAACGTCACCGCCCAGGTATCGGCCTCCAGCGGGATCTCGCGGATCAGCGGGCGGGTGCCGGGATAGAGGCCGATGGGCTGCGCGGCTTCGTCGAGCCAGACCAGCCCCGCGTCGGGCGTGTAGACGGCGAACGGGCAATGGCTGTTGCGGGTCAGCACAAGCGTGCGGCTGACTAGGTCTACCGAGCAGAGGGCCAGCGTGGCCGACACTTTGCCGTTGCGGTGCAAATAGAGATAGTCGTGGGCGGCACGGGCGGTCACGCCGTCGCGCACACCGTCTTTGATCAGCGGTAGAACCGCGCGGGCCACCAGCGTACTGAGCAGCTTGGCGGCACGTCCGCTGCCCTGGCCGTCCACTAGCAGCGCGGTGAAGCCGCCGTGCGGGCGCTCCACGAGTTCGACGGTGTCGCCGCTTTCGCTGCTGGCGTATTTGTTGATCTTGCTGACGGCAAACTCGATGGCGAGCATCGGCGCGGCGACCCCTCTAGCGCCCTTTTCAAGAACCTGGTGAACGAGTCCGGCGCACCGCCGTGCGCGACGACAGCTCAGGCGCTGGCCTGCGGGTGAACGAGTCCGGCGCACCGCCGTGCGCGACGACAGCCCAGGCGCTGGCCTGCGGGTGAACGAGTACGGCACACCGCCGTGCGCGACTACACGCAACCCGTTCTTGAAACTTGCCTTAGCCCTGCACTAGGCGGTCGTGTAGGAAGCGCATATTGCGGCCAAACACCTCGCTCATGGCCCAGCCGTCGAACGGTCCTGGGATGGGGCGCGTGGCGGCCTCTTCCGCCGAGCGCCCGCCGCCGACGATGCCCGACGTGATCCGTACCAGTTCGCCGATGTAGTAGCGCATCAGGCCCAGGTCGTCGCCGATGCCCACCGGCCCGTGACCGGGCACGACGGTGGTCAAGTCCAGCATCTCCACCTGCTGCAAAATCCGCACCCAGTCTTCGGGTTTACCGTCCCACATGGCCGGGTGGGTCTTGACGGCCAGCAAATCGCCCATGAAGGCGATGCGTGCGCCGGGGATGTAGAGGAAAGCATCGTTTTCGCTGTGCCCGCCGCCGTAGGTGATCACCTCGGCGCTGCGATGTGCGCCGTAAAACACCATGCGCGCCTCGAAAGTTTGGTTGGGCAGGCGTAGGTCGAAGCCGGGCATGGCGGCGGCGAACTCGCGGTCGCTGTTCAACTTGAGCAGCAACTGCTGGCGGCGGTTTCCGTCGCGCTCTTGGTCCACCTGTTCTTCGCGCGACCGGATATAGGAGGCGGTGTTGGCGCGCACATAGTCAATCACCGGCGTGCATTTGACGGCGATCATTTCGCGCGTGCGCGTGGTGGCAATAATATCGGCATCGGCAAATACGCCGTTGCCGTAGACGTGTTCGCCGTGACGATGGCTGTTGATGACATAGGAGACCCGGCGACCCGTCAAGGCTTCGGCGGCGGCGCGCAAGTCCTGTGCCGCCTGGGGGGTCCAGAAGGTATCGAAGACCAGCGTGCGGTCGCCCAAATCTATGATGCCCGCGTTCGCCATTGCGCCTGCGCCTTCGGTGGCAATCGCCGCATACACGCCGCCGGCGAGTTGTTGCAGCCGGAAATGCCGCGACTGGGGAAGCGCTTGCTCTTTACTCTGCATTTCCTGCCTCTCTTTAGCCGCTTTTGGGGACGGATTCCTGCTGCCTCTAGTTTATGCGATCACGTCAAGATGTCAAGTGCCGGCACGGGGCGAAAGTTACGGGTGATCGAGATCCATTTACAGAGGGTTCACGTTTACGTAAGCGTAAGAGAGGGTATTAGGCAGGGAAGGATTGCGCTTGTGATGGTCAAAGACAAACCCGCGCCCAGCGCGCCCATGAGCGTGGCTTCCGCTGCGCCCGCCACGCCCGCCGGCGAGTATTTGCAGATCGGTGACGTGGCGGCGCTGACGGGCCTCACCCAGCGCACGCTGCGCTATTACGAAGAGTTGCAACTGTTTGCGCCGCCGACGCGCATGGCGGGCGGGTTTCGCCTCTATTCGCCGGCTGACGTGGCGCGCCTGCGCCATATTCTGCGGCTCAAAGGGCTGCTCGGCTTTTCGCTGGCCGAAGTCAAGGCGATCCTCAGCGCAGAAGAGGTGCAGACCCGTTCACCGGTGGACCCCAGCGATGCCGCCGGGGTGCGCCGCCGCTTGGCGCAGCTGGACCATGTGATCGCCAACACGAGCGGGCAATTGGACCTGCTTGATCGCAAGCTGACCGATATGACCCAACTGCGGACCGACATCGCCGCCCGCCTGCACGACCTCGCTGCCCAACGCGCCGCGCTCCAGGCGGAGCATGAGGGCGCGCAAGTGTATGCGGCCTCGGAGTATGCCTGATCCCTGCTACGCTATTTGATCCACGAAGGACACGAAGGATCACGAAGAACGGTACGGATTTTGATCCGCGAAGGAACGCGAAGAAGCGCGAAGAGCGGTTATTGATCCGCGATGCGTAACTAGTCCGCTTATCACCCGCAAAAGAATCTGGCATTCTGAACGCAGTGAAGAATCTGTTGGGTTGAGTATACAGCTGCCCACAAGTACACATGGCGGAGTGAGTCGCTATAAGGGGACTGACCTGCACGGCGGCAGATTCTTCACTGCGTTCAGAATGACAGGGTTCTCTTGTCCCGCTTCCAGAATAAACAACTACTGATTTACATCTACCGCCATCGTTCTTCGTGATCCGTCGTGTTCCGCGTGGATTAAATTATCGTCTTTCTTCGCGTTCCTTCGCGTTCCTTTGCGGATCAATAATCGTCTTCGTAATCCTTCCTGGATCAAGCCGGATCGTGGTTGGCGAGGATCGCCCGTGTATGGGCTTCGTCTTGCTGCATCTGGACGATCAGGGCCGCCGCGCCGGTGTAGGTGGCTTGCGGGCGCAGGTGGGCGATGAAGTCTACTTCGAGGGTCTCGCCGTAGAGATCGTCGTGGAAGTCGAGGATGTAGACTTCGATCAGCCGTTCGCTGGGGCCGAAAGTGGGGCGCACGCCGATGCTGGTGATGCTGGACAGGCGTGCGCCGCCGGCCGCGCGGTGGACGCGCGTGGCATAGATGCCGTCGCTGGGGATGGCTTGGTGGGGTGGGGGAGTCAGGTTGGCGGTGGGGTAGCCGAGGGTGCGGCCCCGTTGTGCGCCGGGCACGACCAGGCCCGGTAGCTGATAAGGCCGGCCCAGCATCGCCGTTGCTGCGGCCACGTCGCCGGCGGCCAGCGCATGGCGGATAGCGGTGCTGCTGATCGCGCCTGCCGCGCCCTGCACCGGCGGGAAAATCTGCAGCCGATAGCCCAGCGCGTCGCCGATATGGGCCAGCATATCGAGATTGCCGGTGCGGTGATGGCCCAGCGCGAAGCCCTCGCCCGCCCAAAGTTCGACCAACGGGAAAGCGCGGTGCAGCCAAGTCAGGAACGTCCGCGCGTCCCAGTTTGCCAGTTCGGGCGTAAAATGGACCACCGCTGCCTGATCCAGATCCAACGCGGCCAACTGGGCCAGCTTTTGCGGCAATTGAGTCAGCAGATCGAGTGGTGCATCGGGGCGCACCACGGCGCGCGTGTGCGGGTCGAACGTGACCACCGTGGCGCGCACGCCCAGGTCGCGTGCCCGCTCCCGCACCATGCCGAGCAGCTCCTGATGGCCGCGATGCACGCCGTCGAAGTTGCCGATGGTCAGCACCGTTGGCGAGGAGCGATAGTTATCAATATCAGTGATAGTAATCATGGGTATATCAGTAATCCCAATAGTTCTATGGCACGGGCACCTTGTCAGTCCGGCCTTGCGGGCGCGGGCATTGCAGCACAAAATGAAAGTAGTCCGGGCTGCTGCCTACAAACGTATGAACCTCACCCGGCTCCACCACCAGGACATCTCCGGCGTGTAAGCGGATGCGCTGATCGTTGAGGATCATCGTGCTATCGCCACGCACAATCAAATAGACTTCGTATAACGCGCGGTGGTAATGCCGCTCATTGATCCCCGCGTTAGCAAAGCCAATGGCAGGCAACACCGGGCCGGCGGCAAAGAGTTCGCTGTACCAGCCCTTTGCTGGGCGGGATTCGTCGTGGCGCGCAAGAATCATTCAGCGCTTTCCTAGATTAGCATGGCTTATTGTTGTGACATATCCCTACAGAAACACCTTTGCTGGGTGCCAGATCGCTTTCGCCGCGTCCCAGTATACCACAGCCAGGAAGCGCCCGTCCGGGCCATAGGCGCGCAGACGCAGGGCAGCACCTTCAGCAGGCGGGGGATGGGCGACGGGCTTGCCCTGCGCCAAGTGGCGGGCGGCCGTGGCATCAAGATCGAGGCGCGGCCAGCTTTGCACCAGCAGGTCAGGCGGGCGCAATACGTCGCCGAGCCGACCCGCGGCTTGGGCGGTCGCAAGATCGTCCAAGCTGATGGCTTCCGCTAGGGTGAAAGGGCCGTGGCGCGTGCGGATCAGGCCGGCCAGGTATGCGCCGCAGCCCAGCGCCGCACCCAGATCGTGGGCTAGGCTGCGAATGTAGGTGCCTTTGCTGCATTCGATCTGCAACGTTAGGTCGGGCGGCTGGTAGGCGAGCAGATCGAGCGTGTAGATGGTGATCGGGCGCGGCGTGCGTTCGACTTCGAGGCCGGCGCGGGCCAGTTCGTAGAGCCGCTTGCCGCCCTGCTGCACGGCAGAGTGCATGGGCGGCAACTGCCTTTGCGCCCCGCGAAACGCGGCCAGCGCCGCCTCCAGCGTGACCTGATCGGGCAGCAGCGCAAGATCGGTGACGGTGGGCGTGATCGGGCCCTCGCCGTCGTAGGTGGCGCTGGTTGCGCCCAGGCGCACGGTGGCGCGGTAGGCTTTGCTCGCGTCGGCCAGGAACTCGATCAGCCGGGTGGCCGCGCCGAGGCAGACCGGCAGCACCCCCGTCGCCAACGGATCGAGCGTGCCGGCGTGGCCGACCGTTTTGAGACCACAGATGCGCCGCACGCGCGCTACCACGTCAAACGAGGTCAGGCCCAACGGCTTATCAAGCACCAGCACGCCCACCGGGGCGGGCACGGCCTCCGTCACAGCGCGCCTGCCAGCCGCAGCAGGGGATCAAGCGTGGCGACCAGCACGCTGGTCGCCTCGGTGCTAGGGTCGAGGGGCAAGCGCCCGGTGCGGTAGTCGTCTTCGTAGTCAATGTCGTCGGCGGGGCCGGGATAGATGACCCAACTGCCCAGCACGGGGCGCGCCGGCCGGCCGCTGCGCCCGACGGTCGTGAAGTCGCGGATCGATTCGCGGTAGAGGAACTTGGTCACTTGCGTGTCTAGCCGGGCGCTCCAGGTGACATCGCAGGTGATGATCTGCGGCACGCGGGTGCGCGTCTCGTCATCCCACACTTCGAGCGCCAGATCGGGTCGGCCTTTGGCCTGCGACTGCGTGCGGCGGTCCACACCGTAGGCGGGTGGTGGGCTGTGTGGGTCGCGCCAGGAGGGGTACTCCAGATCGAAGCGCAACACCAGCCGCTTGCCGGAGGGCGCACGCAGTTCCGCCGACGAGCCGCGATTGAGCAGATAGTTGGGGGCGGCGGTCGGCGCAACGGCATAGCCGCCTTTGCGAAGCAGGCGGCAGCCAAAGGCGGTGCAGAGCGTTTCCAGCAGCAGCATCGCCGTCCACAGTTCGTACATAACGTTGATCGAAATGGTGGGCGTGGCGACATCGCTGTTGAGCAGCGCGTCTTCGGTGGTCCGCAACTCGGCTTCGAGCAGGCGGCGGATGTAGCGCACACGACGATAGTAGGTGTTGTCGCGCCACACCAGGTCGGTGGCTTGCGGCGGGGCCGGGCGCACGCTGCCCAGGAAGCTGCGGCCTAGCCAGTCACCGACTGAGTGGCGACGCAAGCGCCCTGCGCCTTTGGCGATCTGGCGGTAGCCGTTGAGCGACGCTTCCAGCCGCTCGCGCCGCCAGCGGTGCAGCGGGCCGGCTAGCCGGGTGGCGATTTCGGCGGCGCGTGTCTCGGCCTCGTGCTCCACCTCGCGCGCTTCGCCGATCAACAGGTCTATGGTGTGCCGCACATAGCGGTTGGCGGGCACGTCATGGCGGACCTCGACAAAGGGCCGCACCAGGCGCTGGGGCAGGCGGCTGAGGGCCAGCCGGGAGCCGGGCGGCGCGGGCATCCAGGG
>JALYUO010000517.1 GCA_030853735.1 Chloroflexota bacterium | reverse complement strand
TGTATTCGTGGCCCCATTCGTGGCCGTTCGGCCCCCAGAGCCTAGCCGGGGCAGTGCCGCCCCACCACGCGCACGCCATGCGCCACTACCGGCGCATCACCCCAGCATTCGTGTATTCGCGGCCCATTCGTGGCCGGTCGGCCCCCAGTGACCAGCCGGGGCAGTGCCGGAGCTATTCGGCTTGGAACAGCAGCACGCTGCCCGGCGGCAGGAGGAAGACGAGATCGCCGGCGGCGCGAGTGGCGAACGGGGTCACGGTGCTGTCGCCGGAGGCGGCGGGGTTATTGTGCAGCGAGTCGAACAGCGTGACGCGGTAGTGGGCGGCGGCCCAGGTGGGCGGCAGGGTGATGTGCAGGCGCACCGCTGTGTCGCTCGTGTTCCAGACCAGACCGTGCCCCTGGCCGTCCGGTGTGGCGGCCAGCGCCCCTACCCCGGCGGGGCCGGCCACCGTCAGCGGCAGGCGGTCGGTGCCCAGCGCCTGCCACGCTTGCAGCGCGTAGTACATTGGCTTGGTGCGCCCATCGTGCGTGACCACGCCCCAGCGCCCCCAGTAGGACGCGGCATTGTCACCGTCTTTGGCCTCGAACAGCAGCGCACGGTCTAGTCCTTCCTTGTCCATTATGTCAAGTAGCGACAGCACATAGGCCGCGCCGCCGGCAGTGTCGCTGAGGTGGCCGGCGCTGGTGTCGCCGGCCCCGCCGGTAGCGACGTTAAACTCGCTGATGATCAGTTCGGCATGGAACTGCGGGTGCGCGGCCAACAGATTACGCGCCGTGCGGATCTGATCGGCGACCTCAGCCAACGGCTGGCCGTAGGTGTGCCAGGAGAGGAAGTCTACCCCGCCGTCGCTTACTTGTAGCTGGTGATCGAGGAACCATTCCATTGCGCCCGCATCAAAATGGCTGCGCGCCGGCCCGCCGACCAACGCCTGCGGATCAGCCGCCCGCACCGCTAGGCGCGTGGCATCGTAGAGATCCAGGTAATCCGGCCAGGAGCCGCGCCAGAAGTCCCACTGGTCCGACTCGTTCCAGACCTCCCAGTAGCGGATGCCCAACTTGCGGTCCGTGTTGAAGTGGCGCACCGTGGCCGTCACCAGCGCCTGCCAGTCGGTCAGGGGGGGCGGCTGGATCGGGGAGCCGTCGGGTGACAGCGCGGGCGGGGTGTAGCTGAGGCACATCAAGGGCTGTGCGCCGGTGGCCCGGATGTCGTCTACCACGGTGTCCAATTCGTCCCAGTGGTAGACCAACTGCCCGTTGCCGTCGCGCGTGACCACATGATACGAGGTGTAGAGGTTGTCAATGCGGATCAGCGGCAGGTGCAGCGCCTGGAGCGGCGCAACGGCGTTGTGCAGGAAAGCCGGGTCATGCGACTCGCCGCCCTGCGCCAAGCCGATCTGCACGCGGCGCGGCGTGGTCGGCCCGGCGCTGATACTCACCTCGGCGGGCGGCACGCCCTGTTGCGCCTGCACCTCGCGCCCCAGCAGGCCCAGCGACACCTGGAAGGCAGCCGGCAGTTCGGGGTGCCACTCGAAGCGGGCGCGCTCAAACCACTGCCGGCGCAGCCCATCCTCCACAAACTCGCCGGAGATGGGGTAGCCGAACAGGATCACGCCGCCATGCGCCCGCCAGTAGGCCAGGAATGCCCCGCCGATCTGTTGGCCGGTCTGCGGCACATACAGCGTGTCGCCGGTGAGATAGCTCGGAGCCACGCCCGCCGCGAATGGCCCCTCGTGCCGCCCGGCGGTCAGATCGGCTCCCAAGCGGCCCAGCAGCACCGCATAGGGCCCGCCGGCGTTTTCGGGATGATATTCCAACCGCTCGCGCTCGGTGTATTGCACCAAGTAGCCGCCCTCGCTGTGCGCTTCGTCCAGGGGATAGCCGAACACTGCCAGCCCGCCGTAGCGGTCGTAAAACGCCGTGAACTGCCCAGCCAGCGTGTGACCGGTCGCGGCGTAGTAGCGTGGCGCGTCGGTGGCGACGGCGTGCGGGGCAGGCAGCCAAGCGAGGAGAAGGGCGATCCATAAAACGTGCAACGCGAAACGTGCAACGTGAAGGTGGCGATGAATTGCGGCGAGTGGCCGGCGGCAGGCGGCATGATAGCAGGAGGCGGGGTGCGGCACTGGGTTGGCTCCGGTGGGTGGATAGCGGGATGGTTGGTTGGGCTTGTTGCTGTCAGTGTAGCAAGTCTGAGCGGAAGTGTCAAACGCAGCGCCGATCCCTCCAGGGTGATTGCATCTAAATTAGGCATGAGGTCGCAGCTTGGTCAGTGATCGGATCTCTGCTCCATGCCTGGGGCGTGGTCCCCGATCCAAGCGGTTCGGGCAAGAATCTGCCTCGTCGTGCCTGA
>JALYUO010000510.1 GCA_030853735.1 Chloroflexota bacterium | reverse complement strand
AGCCGGCAGTCGGGGGTGGGGATGTCGCCGACGCTTCGCCGGCTGGGGTGACGGTCAGCGAGATGGCGACCGCCGTGGCCGGGGCATCCGTCGCCACCGGCATAGCCGTCACCGGCCCTGCGGCGGTGGCGGCTCCGACCACCGTGGGCGTGACCGCCCCCCCGGCGGAGCCGGCGCATCCGCTCACCGCCAGGGCCAGCAGCAGGCTGAGGACGCAGCGCCGGGGGCCACGTAGTTGGGTATCATTCATCAAACAAATCCTCCTCGCCCCTTCCGGGCGAGAGCTACCGCAGGAAGCCCACGGATCGCCCGCCCCGTCCGGCGCGGTGTGCTACCAGTTGGGATGTAGCCAGCCGGTGATTGCATCAGCATTGCCGATCACATTGCACTACGAATCCACCGTCAGTGCGCGCTATCCGCCGGCCGGCACAGAGATTGTACCACAAAACTGGTGGATGGCCGCTATATACAGCCTAATCACGTTTCACGTTTCACGGCTTGGCGCGCAGCGAGCCGCCGGAGCGCCCGTGGCGGACCGCAACGATCTCAGCGAGGACGGCCAGGGCGATTTCGGCGGGGCTGCGCCCGCCCAGGTCAAGGCCAATGGGCGCGTGGATACGGGCGAGGTCGGTGTCGCTGACTCCGGCGGCGCGTAGAGCGGTCATGCGGGCGGCGTTGGTGCCCCGGCTGCCGATAGCGCCGATATAGCCGGCATCCGTTGCCAGGGCGGTGATCAGGGCCGGTTCATCGAACTTCGCGTCATGGGTCAGGACAACCACGGCAGTGTTGCGGTCGGGCACGAGGGCCAGCAGGGCTTCGTCGGGCCAGGCCACCTGCACGCTCTGGGCCTGCGGGAATCGCTCCGCCGTGGCGAGGGCGCTACGGGCATCCACCACCGTGATGTGGTAGCCCAGTTCGCGCGCTAGACGGTGCAGCGGAATAGCGACATGGACCGCGCCGATCAGGATCAGCCGGGGTGAGGGCGGAAAACTCTCCACAAAGACCAGCCGTTCCCCGTCGGAGGCGGGATACGGGGTGAGTGCGGTGCCGCCGGTCAGCAGCAGGGTGCGGCAGTCAGCGGCAATAGCTGCGTCCAGATCGGGGTGGATGCCGCCGCTAGGATCGCCCGTGGCCCGTACCAGCAGCTTGGCTCCACGATCCGGCCCCTCCACCACGGTCGCCAGGGCCAGGGCCGTACCGGCCTGCAAGCCCGCCGCGAGTTGCGCGTAGAGGCTGCTCACCAGTCGAGCGGTTCCAGGAAGACGGTGATCTGGCCGCCACACGACAGGCCGACATCGGTCAGCATATCAGCAGTGATGCCGTATTGCAGCAGGCGTGGCCCGCCGGCGCGGAACATGGCCTGCGCCTCCTCCACCACCGCGCCCTCCACGCAGCCGCCACTGACCGAGCCGGCCAGTTCGCCGTTTTCGGCCACGGCCAGCTTGGCCCCCGTCGGACGCGGCGCGGTGCCCTCCACGCGCACCACCGTCGCCAGCGCCACGCGCAGCCCCGCCGCCCGCCAGCGACTAATCGCCGGCAGCACATCGCGCACAAATGTCTCTCGTTCCATAGTCGTCACTCGCCCTTCAGGGGTCAGGGGTCAGGAGTCAGTCGTCGGTCGTTGGTCGCCAGTCGTCAATTTAGAACTCAGAACTCCGTCACCAATCCGCATTCCGCATTCCGCATTCCGCATTCCGGCACACGGCCGGCAGAGGCGGTCATCAGCCCTGGCCGGCGGCGGGGACCGGCCCCGTCATACCGGCACTCTCCGAAACCCACTTGTGACTGATGGGGCTGAGAAAATCCACGGCGATCCAGAATACGCCGCCGGCATCGTCCATGTGGCGGTGCAGGCGGAATTGGTAGGTGCCGGTCTGTACCACTTCGGCTTGCCCGGCCCGCTGGACATGGGAGGTGCGGGTGACATGGACCGTGGCGAGGCCACCGTGGTTGGTCGCCCGCGCATCCCACTGGTCTAGCTGCACCTTGATGTCGCTGTATTGCAGACTCCGCAGCTTACCACCCGTGAGTTCGTCCACCTGCTGTTGCAGCAACGGCACGGTGTAGTCGCGATAGGCAAAATCGGTCAGTTCACCGGTTTTCTCCAGCACCACGTCGCCGTCTGTGCCGGGGCCAAGCGTGCGCGCCTGATAGAAGCGGTTGAAAAAGTCATTCAGTTCGCGTTGCACCTGATCGTTGGCGAGCGTGGTCGGACTTTGGCTGCTATCCGTCAGCCAAGCGTTGACCTCGCCGTTGAAATAGTCGTAGGCGGTCCAACTAATCATCCCGTTGGGAAGCTCGCGACGATGTAGGCGGAAGCGCAGCTTGTCGGTGACGGACGGCACGGACTTATCGGTACGAACTTGATCCTGTGTGCGGATGACTTCCACTTCGGCGGTCGGCGGGGCCGCGTGCAAATCGGGCGCAACCACCACGCGCACGGCGATGTCATGGTAGCTGACTTCGCGCAACGTGCCCGCCTGCACATCGGCCACACTTTTCCGTAGCAGCCCCAATGTGTAATCACGATAGGGTTGCTCGGTCAGGTTGGTCACGGTGCTAAGATCGAAGCTGCCGCCGGGCAGCAGCGTGCGCGCTTGGTAGAAGCGGGCGAAATATGCCTGGATTTCGGCTCCCACATCCGGCTGACCGTCTTTGAGGATCGGTTGCACCGCCACCACGCCGGGTTGGGCCGTCGGCGCGCTGGTGGGGATGACGAAGGTGGCGGCAGCGGTGGATACGGCAACCGTGGCCGCCGTCGGCGGGGCGGTCGCGGCGGGTGGTTGGGTGGCAGCAACGGCGACCGGCGTGGCGCTGGGTGGCACCTGCGCGACAACAGCAGTGGCCGGCACGTTGCTCACCGCCGTCAGCGTGGCGGCCAAGCCGGCGGCTTGCCCGGCCAGCCGCGTGGCTTCGCTGTTGACGGCGGCGCTGGGCAGCGCGGCGTTACTGACGGCGGTAGGCGTGGGGGTCACGCCGCCGCTATTGAGTAGCGCCGAAAAGCCGATGCCGACAAACACCGCCAGGGCGACCAACGCCGCACCGATCAGCAGC
>JALYUO010000493.1 GCA_030853735.1 Chloroflexota bacterium | reverse complement strand
GGCTGTACTAGTTGCCGCAAGCGGGCGATGTGACCACGCGGTTGTAGGTCGGCGTAGGGTTTCACGGGGCCAGCGCCGCCGCCAGCTTGGGCAGCGAGACGTTGTAGCGATACGGGATATTCATGTGGCCGTCGTCGAACTCCTCGTGTTCGCAGGCGATGCCCAGGTCGCGCAAGCGGGCCACCACCTGCCGCGCGCCGTATTGCAGGTTGAACTCGTCGCGCGTGCCGCAGTCTATAAACAGCAGCCGCAGCGAGCGTAGCGCGTCGGCGTGGGCCGCTAACATTTCGAGCGGATCCCAGGCCCGCCAACGTGCCCACACCGCGTCGTCGAGCGCGCAAGTGTAGGGATCGAACGGCAGGTCAAGGCCCAGCGGGGCGGCAGGATTGGGCGAGTAGCAAGCGGCCATCGCCACGATGTTGATCGTCTCGAAGTCAGCCTGGCTCTTTTTCTCTTTCGCCTCGAACCCCGCAAACCAAGCATCTAGCCCGCCCGCTTGATAGATCGCCGCTGCCGCCTTCGGGAAGTCGGGCCGGTAGCAGAGATCGAAGGCGGCATCCCCACTATGGCAAGCCACCGCGCCGAACAGGTCGGCGTGGCGCAAGGCCATGATCAGCGCGCCGTAGCCGCCACTCGACTTGCCGAACACGCCCCGGCTGCTCGGCCCGCCCAGCGTGCGGTACTGCGCGTCCACATAGGGCACCAGCTCCGCCGTTAGATAATCCTCGTAACGCCCCGTAGCCGACGAGTTGAGGTATTGGCTGCCGCCCAGGCGTGTGAAACAGTCGGGCAACACCACGATGGCCGGCGGCATCCCAGCAGCATAGAGGCGGTCTAGCCGCTCTTGCAGATTGGGTGCCCAAGCTGTGTCGTTCAGCAGCATCGGCCCGCGCCCAGTGAAGCCGGTCAGCGCGAAAATGGCCGGATAACGGCGATCCGGCTCTGCATCATAGCCGGGCGGCAGGATGACCGGCAGCCGCCGCGTGACCGGGTCGCCAAGCGCGTTGCCGGCCAAGACGGTGCTGGTGAATGTGTCCCATTGCACGCGCGTGCCAGTGGGAGAAGGTTGCATAAGGGTACTCCTATAATATGGAACACAATCGTAAGCTGCCTAACGTTGCACCATCGCGCTGTTAGCCGTTGCATAAGATGATTATACAATACCCTAGCGCGGCGCGGCACCAAGCGGATCGAGCGGTCGCCGGCGCGTGAGCCTACACTTACGGGAGGAACCCTGATCATGCGTAACGGAACGTTTTTGCGCCGCAACTTGGCGCTGCTCAGTAGCTTGGCAGTCCTGCTGCCGGCCCTGGCAGCTTGTGGCGACAACCCGCCGACAGCAACCACCACGACCGGCGCAGCCACCACGATCATAGCCCCGGCTGGCGGTACAACAACTCCGGCGGCGACTATCGCGCCCACTCAGGGCGTGGATGCGACCCTCGCCCCCACTACCGCGGCGGCCACGATGGCCCCGGCCACAGCGCCCCCGACCGCGCCGGCGCAGGCCACCACACTGCCGACAGCGGGGGCCATGGAGACCCGCATTGTCGAAGTGCCCACGCCGGCGGGCGGCCCGGTCACGCCGAACCGCGTGGGCGGCGGCGGCACGCTGCGCTGGGCCAACGAGGGCGTGCAAGACCTAGACACGCTCGATCCGGCGCTGGTCAACGCCAGCAACAGCGTCATGGCCTCTAGCTTGATCTTCGATGGCCTGGTGCGGACCGACTCGAAGCTGGCGCTGCAACCGGCAGGAGCCGACCGCTGGGAGATTTCGCCCGACGGCAAGACCTACACTTTCCACATCCGGCCCAACCTGCGCTGGGCCAACGGCGATCCGGTCAGCGCCGAAGACTTCCGTTGGTCGCTGGAACGGGCGCTCGCCAAAGAAAGCGCCGGCGGGTCCGGCCCGTTCTACCTGGGTAACATCAGCGGCGCAGCCGCTTGGACCGCCGGCACAGCGCAGGGCTTGAGCGGCGTGACCGTGAAAGATCCCCAGACGCTGGTCATCCAGATTGATAAGCCGGGCGTGTACTTCCTCTATCAACTGACCTTCACCGCCGCCGAGGTGGTGCCGCGCAAGCTGGTTGAGCAATACGGCAAGAATTGGGTAGATCACGCCTACGGCACCGGCCCGTTCCAACTCAAAGAATGGCGGCACAACGAACGGCTGCTGTTCAAGCCCAATCCCTACTACTATCGCGGCGCGGTGCAACTCGACGGCATTGATATGCCGCTGGTGCAAGACCCGGCCACGGCGTTTAACCTCTATCGCGGCGGCGCGCTGGACATCATGGGGTCGCAGCAGTTCCCCAACACGCTGGCTTCACAGGTGGCCGACCAGCCCGATTTCAAGCAACAGCCGCAGTTTTTTGATGCCTATATCGGCTTCAACAACAAAAAGACCCCCTTAGACAACGTGAAGCTGCGCCGTGCCCTGGCGCTGGCCGTGGACAAGGACACGCTGACCAAGCGCGTGCTGGGCGGCGGCGTGGTGACGGCCAACGGCATCTTGCCGCCGGGTCTGCCGGGCTTCAACCCCAACCTGAAACCCCTAGCCTTCGACGCGCCGGCGGCGAAAGCCGAACTGGCGGCGGCCGGCTTCAAGGACGGTGCGGCGGTGCCCAAGCTGACCCTGAGCTACACCGGTGGGCAGGCCGACTTCGAGAAAGTAGCCACCACGCTGCAACAGATGTGGAAGCAAAACCTGGGCCTGACGGTGCAACTGCAAGGGGAGGAGCAGGCGCGCTTCAATGACGACCTGACCGCGCTGGCAAACGCGCCCGACACCAGCCCTATCGAGCTATATATCAGCGTGTGGGGCGCGGATTACCCCGACCCGCAGAACTTCCTGAGCCAGCAGTTGCGGACCGACGTGGGCAACAACAACGGCCACTACAGCAACGCCCAGTTCGACAGCTTGGTAGATGCGGCCGATGTGGAGCGCGATGTCACCAAGCGCATGGAGGGCTACCACCAAGCCGAGCAAATCGCTATTGACGAGGTGGGCTGGCTACCACTATATCATAGCAGCGGCAACCTGCTGATGCGCGCCACGGTCAAGGGGCTGGTCTACACGGCGCAAGGCGTGACCACCGACGATTGGACGGAGGTCACGAACAAATAGGATGCGCGGCTTCCTCCTGCGGCGGCTGGGCAGCGCGCTGTTCGTGCTGTTCAGCCTGACGCTGATCACGTTTGTCATTGCGCGGCTCGCGCCGGGTGACCCCATCATGCAGATGATGGGCAACCGGCGCGACCCTGTGCGCTATGTCGCATTGCAGCACCAGTACGGCCTCGACCAACCCTTGCCGGTGCAATATCTGCAATATGTGGGCGGGCTGCTGCACGGCGACTTGGGAATGTCGTTCCAGTATCCCGGTCGCCCCGTGACGACCATCCTGGCCGCCGGGCTGCCGGTGTCGCTCAAATTGGGCCTGGGGGCGCTGCTGCTGAGTACGCTAGTGGGCGTGCCGTTGGGCGTGATCGCGGCCTTGCGGCGCAACGGTCCCGCCGACCGCATCATCACCACGCTGATGCTGGGCCTGTTCTCGATCCCCAGCTTTGTGCTGATCGGGCTGCTGGTCTGGCTGGACCTCGCGCTGTATCGGGCGGGCTGGCCCTCACTGCCGGTGGCGGGGTTGCAGCAGCCGGCCAGTTGGGTGCTGCCGATTTTTGTGCTGGCCGCCTCCAGCATGGGCTACATCGCCCGCATCACCCGCTCCTCCATGATCGAAGTGCTGGGCCAGGACTATATCCGCACGGCGCGCAGCAAGGGGCTGAGTGCGCCGGCGATCCTGGGTCGCCACGGGCTGCGGAACGCGCTGTTGCCGTTGCTGACCGTGCTGGGGCCGAGCGTGGCCTTCCTCGTCACGGGGGCGTTTGTGGTCGAGAAGTTGTTCAACCTACCGGGCATCGGCAACACGACCATCCAGAGCATCGGCCAACGCGACTACCCGGTGATCCAGGCGACCACGATCCTGTTGGGCGGGGCCGTGCTGATCATGAACCTGATCACGGACCTGCTCTACAGCGTCTTCGACCCGCGGATCGCGCGGCAGGGATAACCATGACGGCGCGCGCCAAAGTGCAGATACAGATCCCTGACGGGGAAGCCGCAGCCGGCCGTTCACCGACCCTCTGGGCGCGGCTGGCGCGCAATCATTGGGCGGTGGTGAGCCTGGTCTTCTTGGTCGCTGTGGTGGTCGCGGCGGTGGTCGGCCCGGCGCTCTACCAGGCACTGGCCTCCGCCGATATGCAACCCTTGCGTGCCCCCGACTATCAGGACTACACGATCAGCGGCCCCGCCGAATCGTGGCCCAGCGCTACGCACTGGCTGGGCGGCGACGACCTGGGCCGTGACACGTTGGCCCGGCTGCTGACGGGGCTGCGCGTGTCGCTGGCCGTGGCGCTGTTGGTTGAGACGATCAACATCGTGCTGGGGGCCACGCTGGGCCTGCTGGCGGGCACGTTCGGCGGCTGGGTGGATCAGGTGGTGAGCCGGCTGGCCGATATGCTGTTCGCCTTCCCCGGCCTGCTGCTGGCGATTCTGATCTCGGCGATCTTCGGCGCGGCGGCGCAGGAGGTGGCCGGCGATATGGGCCGCCTGCTGCTGGTCTCGACGGCGCTGGCGCTGGTCAGTTGGCCGCTCATGGCGCGCTTTGTGCGCGGCCAAACGCTGTCACTGCGGCAGCGCGACTTCGTGCAGGCCGCCGAAGCCATCGGCGCGCGCCAAAGCCACATTATGCTGCGCCACATCTTGCCCAACGTGACCGGCCTGATCATCACCGCCGCGACCCTAGACATGGCAAGCGTAGTGCTGAACGAAGCGGTCCTCAGCCTGCTGGGCCTGGGCATCCAGCCGCCCGGCTCCAGCCTGGGCTTGATGATCAATCAGGCCCAACCGCACCTCGAACAAAACTGGTTCCAACTGGCCGTGCCTGGCCTGACCCTGACCCTGCTGGTCCTCGCCTTCAGCTTCCTCGGCGACGGCATCCGTGACGCGCTCGACCCGACTACGGGATAGCCGGACGATTTTCACCACGGCGATTTGGGCTATAAATGAGTACGAGTGCTGCAACTCTGGCGGATCGCCCCGGCAATAGAGATCGCGTTGTCAGCCGGCGGCAGTATCCCGCACTGGCTCCAACACCGCCGCAACACGGGCCTGGGCCACCGGGTCGGCAATGTCGCCCACGCTTTCGGCAGCCGACAGGGCGGTTTGCTCCGTGTACCACTCTACGGCGGCGGTAGATTGGCGCAGCAGGCGGTCGCCCTGACGGTGCAGGGTCCAGAGGCCACAGGGGTTGATATGGCCGTTGCGTTGGCGTAGTACCGTGTCCCAGTCTACATGGTCAAGCGCGCCGTAATAGGTGATGCCGGCGACGGGCGTGCCGGCGGCGCGGGCGGCCTGCGTCTCGGCGCGCAACGTATCAAGCCAGGTCACGCGCGCCTCCACCGGGCCGCCCATGTTCGTTTCGCTCAGCATGACGGGGATGCCGCCGTAGCGGGCGCTGTACTGCGCGGCCAGCGCGGCCCAGCCCAGCGGTTGCGTGGCGGATTCGTCTACCGCCGCGCCGTTCTCAGCGCGTCGTAGCCCATGCTCGGAGTAGGCGTAGTAGGCGAGGCCGAGGATGTCGGGCTGGATTGCGTTGGGGCCGAACCAATCGAGTTCGCCGGCGGTCAGCCCGTTCGTCAACAGATAATCCCACAACGGATGATCCGGGCTGACCGCGCCCTGGTATAGGTCGTGGGCCAGGAAGCGGCGCGTGTTGTGAAAGGTAGCGGCGGCGGCGGAGGCTTCGTCCGCCGCGTGGTAGTATTCGCAACTGTCGGGCACGACGATCAGCGCGTCAGGTCGCACCTGCCGAATCGCTTGCGTGGCGCGGCACAGCCCTTCGCTGATGTTTTTGATCGCACGCACCGCGTTGCCGGGCCCACGCAAGAACGGATACCAAACAGCAGACTCTGCCCCCAAGGTGGCGCATAGATAGGGGTCGCTGGTCGGCGTGTAGTAGCGGATCTGTGGATAGCGTTCGGCGAAAGCGCAGGCGTACCAGCCCTGGATTTCGCCGAACAGGGGATTCATAAAGCCGCCTTCGATCCAGCGCGGCGTGCCGTAATGGAAGAGATCCACAATGGGCGTGAGGCCAAGCGCAGTCATCAGGTCCAGCACGCTGTCGGTCCAGGCCCAGTCGTATTCGTGCGGCTGTGGGTTGGTGCGCTGCCAGGGGATGCCATAGCGCAATAGGCGGATGCCGGCGGCCTGCACGCGCACTAGGTCGGCGGCCCACCACTGGTAATGCTGAGTGTACTCCAGCTCGTCGGCCCCAATTTGCGGGAAGGCCGAACACTCGAAGCCCGTCATCCAATAGAAATCACGCAGGGTCATGCGGCCCTCCGGCGACACGCGGCTTAGGGCGCGGATGGGTGCGTTTCGATGCCGGCGTAGGACGGCTGTTGCAAAAAGCCCCACAGGTCGCGCGGCCAGTAGGAGATCCAGGCCCGCCCGATGATACTTTTCTCGTCCAGAAAGCCCCAGGCGTGCGAGTCGCTGCTGTTGCGGCGGTTGTCGCCCAGGACAAACACATGACCCGGCGGCACCACACCCGCTTGCCCCCCCGTCGGCCAGTTGTAGTCGGGAATATCCTTGATATACGGCTCGTTGATCTTCTGGTCGTTGATATACACGCCATCGTAGGCTTTCACTTCGACCTTATCGCCCGCCAGCCCGATCACCCGCTTGATGTAATCCTGATCCTCCCCCTGCACCGGCGGGCGGAAGACCACCACATCGCCGCGCGTGGGGCCGGCCAGCAGGAACTTGTCATGCACCGGCAGCGCGCTTTGCCCCGTGAGATGGGCTAGGAAATTGGTGTCGTATTGGAAGTAGCTGGCCCGATCAATCAGCAGGTGTTCATCGTTATGTAAACTTGGCTCCATGCTTTGGCCGACCACTTTGCGGTTTTGCACCACCGCCTGCACCATCAGAAAGATCAGCAGGCTGAGGACCACCGCTTCGATTAATTCGTGGCCGATGGATTTGTTGCCGTAGCTCACCTCGCGGACCGAGACTTCGCCGCCGGCGGCGGGCAACAGATAGCGTTGGCCGGCCGGCAGTGGGTTCCAGCCGGCCGCGTCGGGCCGAACAGGCGGGGGTTGCAATGCGTCAGGATTCACAGAGAGGTGACCTCGCTACAAGATAGGGAGCCGCACAGGGCCGGCTCCCGCGAACAGATAGCCTTATTATACCGTAATCGGCCGCAAAACGCGACCCCTGCCGAGACCGACTACCCCGACCACGGCTCAGACCCGTACAACGTCACTGCCTGCGAGCAAGGTCGGCAGCGGAGCCAGAGAGCGGCGCGCCTCTGCTGCCCAATCGTCGCCCAGCGCCGGGTGTTTGCGATATTCTAGCGCCCACAGCCCGTCCTGTAGGCGGCGCAAGGCAATAAACGTATCCAGGTGAGCTTCGTGTTCAGGGGTCAGGGGGCGCACGCTGCGATAGCCTGCCAGCAGGGCGGCCCGCAAGACGGCATAATTCGGCCACTCCAAAATGGCGCTTAACATCACCGCCGGGTCGTAGAGCCAGGGGCCAAAGCCACAGTCATCAAAATCAATGACCCGCAGCGTGTCCCGCGCAAACAGCAGGTTGCCGTAGTGCAGATCGGCGTGCAGCAGCCCGAACGTGTCCGGCTCTTGGGCCAATGCCTGCTCGGTGGCCCGTAGCCGCTCCAGCGCCGCCGTTACCTGGGCCGCTTCCGTCGCCGATAGCGTATCCGTCACCAGGGTTTGGATGGTGGCAACGATCTGTGGCGCGAACGGGTCTGCCAAATGCCGCGCGCGCTCGATAGGCCAATCTACCCGCCCGCGCGCAAAATCGGGCGGGCGCTGCCAGCCCCGCGCATGATTCTGTAGCTGGGCCATCGCCACGCCGACGCGCTCCATCTGTTGCGGGGTTAGACCCCGTCGCCGCAAGCGGCCCGGCAGCCAGCGGAACAGCACACAGATGTGCGGCTGTACCACGCCGGGCACTGCGGCCACCGTGAGAAGCGCACCGCTACGGGTCGGCACCGGCGCGGGCACTTCGAGGGACGTATCACGCCGCAGAGCAGCCAACCAGGCCAATTCCGCGCCCACGCTGGCTACAGTGGGCGTGCCCGCCCGATGGATACGCAGGACATACCGTTGTCCGTCCGCAGAATCTACGCGAAAGGTGGTATTAAACAGATGGGCCAGCAGGGTCAAGCGCGGTGCCGGCAAGTCGTAAGCCGTCAGGGCCGCCGCAGCCAGCCGGCGCAAGCGACCAATCTGGGTACGGCGGGGTAGCTGCACAAAATCACGTTCCGCGCTGCCTGGACCTGACTCCGGCGAGTTCAAGCCGCCACCCCACTCAGGCT
>JALYUO010000440.1 GCA_030853735.1 Chloroflexota bacterium | reverse complement strand
CATGAGCGCACCCGCTACGAAGAAGAATACTGAGACGGATTGGGCGCGGCTCGATGCGATGACCGATGCCGAGATTGACACGTCGGACATTCCACCACTGACGGAGGAGCAACTCCGGCAGGCCGTGCCGTGGACGCTGGGCGACCCCCTGCCAATAGTGGTGCGCTTGGAGTCGGATGTGCGGGCGTGGTATCGCGCGCAGGGGGCGGACGGAGATCGGCTGTTGAATGAAACATTGCGCCAGTATATAAACGGGCACGCACAGCTTACAGCCCCCTAATCTGCTATGAATGATCATCAAACCGATTGGGCACGGCTCGATGCGATGACGGACGAAGAGATTGATACGTCGGACATCCCGCCGCTGACGGCGGAGCAACTGGCGCGCGCGGTGTGGCGGCGACCTAGCGATGGGTTGCTCGAAGTCCAAGTGCTGCTGGAACCGTCGGTATTTGCTTGGTATCACCGGCAAGGGAAGGGTGGCGACCGCTTGTTGAACGAGGCGTTGCGGAGCTATATCGCGGCGCACCCTGTAAAGAATGGCTGAGGTCTTTACGATTCAGAAATCAGCTTAAGATCAGGCACGAATTCATAATCCTTACGGTTGTGGGTCATTAAAGGTATATCGTGCAGTAAGGCAGTCGCCGCGATCCAGGCATCGGCCGTATGAATGGTGCGACCCTGTCGTTGCACGGAGTCTACGACTTGTGCCCACACCCGGCATAGCGTGCGATCAAAAGGATCAATAACAAACTGCCGTAAATGTGTCTCCATTTGGCTGTTGCGTGCTGCGCCCCAGTTGCGCGTCAACGCCCACCGATCCAATTCAGCGACCGTCATGAAGGAGACTACGCGCAAATTTCCGGTTAGATGGGGGAGATAGAGTTGAGCTTCGGGCGCTTGCTTGAACAAGAATGAGACAACATCGGTATCTACAACACATTTGCTCACTCCGTATAACTCCTATGTTCTGGATCTTGTCGCCAACTCCGTAATGTAGCAAGAAATTCGCTGGTTGTTTCGTCGGCCGGCCAGAAGTTCCCCAACATAGTAGCAGCGTTTTGCACAGGAGTAACCCCCTGCTCGGCTGCTAATTGCTCAATTGTCGGGTGTTCGCCAAAGAAGTTGTGGCTCTGACGTTCCGCAGCGATTATCGGCGCTACACTACGCAAAACTTCAATGCGCTCAATACGTAGAGTCTGAAGTTCTCCATCGCGCTCAACTGCAATGCCTGAAACACGTACCCACTGCCGCAGGGCACGCAGCACGCTATCTTGCTGAGTCTCGTCGAACGTGCAGGTGATCGCTCTGCCGCTAGGTAGCTGTACCTTACAACGAAAATGCTTTGCTTGAAAATCCCCCATGACGAGTCGGCCTTCAATCGTCTGTTGCTGCTCAATGGGTTCTTGGGCGCGCAAGATAAGACCTGACCGAATGGCTGGAGTGTAGCGGGCGGTCCATTTACCAGAGCGACTATGGAGTTGGTAGGTGATTTGATCAATACCCCGATCCAGCAGCTTGCCACTGTCACGTAACGCCATTACTACGCCCTGGTCATAACCACGCGGCAGGGGTGCATGAGGGATTCCCGCACTTTCCAGTCCTTGTACTAGCAGCATTAATGCTTCTTCGCCGAGATCATTGTCAAAGCTCAACTGCCGCTGCGCTGGTAAATCACACACTAACTCAATGCTGCCACCGCGTAAGGCGACTAATTCCAGGGTGCAAGCCTGTTCGATTTCGGCAGGTAGAGGGCCGGGTTGATTGCTTGCCTGTTGTCCTAGTAGTATGCGCGCCACCCGATTCAGAGCTGTCTGAAGCTGTTGCCCCAGCACTGCAATATCTTGCAGGGCAACACGGTGCTGCCGCACCGCCGGACCGTCCAAATGGATGGTAAAGGCAGCACGCAAAGGAGTGTTTGAGTAAGGCCCATTGGAGAAATCGATCATGCTGTACCTTCTTTCTAGGTTTCTGCATGATTATAACAGTAGATTCAGTATAAGCAGAACAAGGTTGTTTGTCAATAAATGCGCTTTGACGCTACTGTTACACAGCGTTGGAGCAGTAGCGTCAAAGCGCATTGTCGCCGTTGCCTAGCGCACGGTCACGCTTTTGGCGAGGTTGCGCGGTTTGTCGGGGTCGTGGCCGCGCAGCAGGGCGAGGCGGTAGGCCAGCATCTGCACGGGAGGCAGAGCGGCCAGGGGGAAGGCATAGCCCGTCGCGTTGACCGGCAGATGCACGTCATAGACTGCGTGCGCGCGTGGGCCGATGCCGACGATCAGCGCGCCGCGGGCTTTCAGTTCACCGGCAGTGGTCAGGGCTTGCGCTTCGTCGGGGCCGGCGGGCGCGAAGATCAGGCAGGGCGTGCCCGGCTCGACCAGCGCGATCACACCATGCTTTAGTTCGCCACTGGCAAAGCCTTCGGCGTGCATATAGCTGACCTCCTTGATTTTCAGCGCCGCTTCCAGCGCCAATGGGTAGCATTCGCCGCGCCCGACGACAAACAGATGTTGCCGCTCGACGATGCGGGCGGCCAGATCCGCGACGGTGTCCATGCGCCCATCGGCGCGCATCCCATCCATCTCGGAGGCGGCGGCGCTGAGGGCGGCGCGCATGGGGGCGGCATCGCCGCGCAACTCGCCGGCGGCCAGCATCAGGTAGGCCACTTTGGCGGTGAAGGCTTTGGTGGACAGCACGCATTTCTCCGGCCCGGCCCCCAACAGCAGGGTGAAGTCGGCCTCGCGGCTGAGGGTGGAGCCGGGCACGTTGACCAGCGCGGCCACCGGCACGGCGCTCTTATGCGCGGCGCGCACCGCATCCAGCACGTCAATCGTCTCGCCGCTTTGCGACAGCGCGATCACCGCCTGCGGCTCGTGCATAAACGGCGCGAACTGGGCCAGTTCGTGGGCGTAGATGCTGTGGGCCATGCGCCCGCCCGCGCTGGCGAGGATGTAGGTGCCCATCAGCCCGGCGTGGTAGGCGGTGCCGCAGGCGGTGAAGTAGAGGTCGGACGCAGCGGCGCAGAACTCCGCTAACTGGCGGGCTTGCTCGCCGCCCTCGGCCACGATCTGGCGCAGCAGCCCCGGTTGCTCCCAGATTTCTTTTTCCAGATAGTGCTGGTAAGGGCCAAGCGCGGCTTGTTGGGCATCCCAGGCGATCTGCTCGACCTGCGGCTCAATGGGCGCGCCGGTTGCTGCATCCATCAGCGTCACGCGGTCCTTGCTGACCCCGGCCACCTGGCCGTCGCGCACCCAGACGATGCGCCTGGTGTATTTGAGCAGCGCGGCCACATCGGAGGCGAGATAGTTGGAGCCGTCGTTCAGCCCGATGACCAGCGGTGACCCGTTCTTCACTGCCGCCATTTCATTGCGCGTCACGTCCATTGCCACCACGGCGTTCAGCCCAGTCAGTTTCAGGCTGACTCGGCGCAAGCCTTCGACCAGCGACGGCGCGGGGTCGGCGGCCAGTTCCTCTTCCAGCAAGTGCGCGATCACCTCGCTGTCGGTCTCCGACTGGAACGTGTGCCCGCGTGCCAACAAGCCCGCTTTCAACTCGACATAATTCTCGACGATGCCGTTATGGACCAGCGCCAGCCGCCCCGTGCAATCGCTGTGCGGGTGGGCGTTGGCGTGCGTCACCGCGCCGGTGGTGGCCCAGCGGGTGTGCCCAATTGCTAGGCTCGACTCGCCCATGCCTTGCGGCGCGGCGACCAGCTTGCCGATGTCTTTGACCGTCGCCACTTGGCCGTCGCTATCCAGGGCAATGCCCCAGGAGTCGTAGCCGCGATATTCCAGTTCTTTCAAGCCGCTAAACACCAGGTCCGCCGCTTCGCACGCGGGACCGGCGTAGCCAAAAATGCCACACATAGGGGTCTCCTCCTAGGCAGCGGGCAGCAGGTGTCAGGTGTCAGGAGTACGGTTGTACGACGGACACGCGCACCTGGGCCGTTGCCACGGTGTTGGTTGGGTTATTAGGTTGTTGGTTTGATAGGGGAGGAGAAACTGTAGCAGAGCAGGGCAAGGCCGTCCACGCATCAGCGTAACACTGACACCTGACACCTGACACCTGACACCTGATACCCTGATACCTAGAGGGCAAGCGTGGCATGGAGGGGTCTCCATACCGTCCCCGGAGCCGGGAATTGTCGGGCCTTCACAGGTCCGGTTTGGCCGGCGCTTACGATTGGGGCAACCGGGGAGCGATCCGCCGAGTCGTTCGATCCGCTCCCACCTCGTCAACTCACGACCTCACCCGCGAGTCCTGGCGCTACTATTGGCGATAGGCTTGCCGTTTGGGGCGTTCCCCTCCCACCCGGAGTATACCAAAAGCCCGCCCGCCGATCAAGCTGGGTTGGAGCTTGCACGCAAAACAAGCAACGGTGTAACCGGCTAGAAGCGGTAGCGGGTCGTGTAGTAGACCGTCGCCTCTGCCGTGCCGAAAGCGAAGGCGACCGTGGGCGTGATTTCGTATACGTCATAGGGCGGCGGCCCCGTGGTCGGCGCGCTGAAGGGGGCCGCAAAGGCTCCGTCCTGCACGGTGGCCGGCCACCCTTGCGCCACGTACACCGCCGCCACACGCTGGAGCAGCCCGTCTTCGCGCACCTGCGCTGCCGTGCCTTCCACCACCAAGTCGTAACCGGGCGTGGTGGTGGTGATGACGCAGTGCGCGTTGTGCGCGAGGTTCTGCTGTTTGCGGGTGCCCTGACCGGTGGTGAAATACAGCAGGTTTTCCAGCAGCGCCACGCCCACCGGGACAACGTGGGGCCGCCCGTCCGGTCGCACCGTCGCCAACCAGTGCGTGCCGCCCACCGATAAGCGGGCGCGGGTTTCCGCCCACGGGGTCACTTTCGCATCCGCATCCCCGTAAAGCGCCTCCCCCACTGGCTCCTTTTGCGCGTTATCGGCCATCCCTGCTCTCCTTTTGCTCCGCCCAGCCGGGCGCATTACCCCAGCAGCTAATACTGGATCAGCGTGACCACATTGTACTTGGTCAGCGTGTCGCGGGCGTGCAGAAAGTTGAGTTCGATCAGGTAGCCCAGCGCGACGACTTCGCCGCCCAGGTGTTCGACCAGTTGGATCGCGGCGCGCGTGGTGCCGCCGGTCGCCAGCAGATCGTCCACGATTACGACGCGCTCACCCACTTCGATAGCATCACGGTGCATTTCCACCGTGTTGGTGCCGTATTCCAGCGAGTATTCGGCGCTGACGGTGGGGGCGGGCAGCTTGCCCAGCTTGCGCGCCGGCACGAAGCCCGCGCCGAGCATATAGGCCAACGGCGCGGCAAAGATGAAGCCGCGTGATTCGATGCCCACGATCTTGGTCGGCTGGTAGGGGCGCAGACGGGCGGCCATTTTGTCGAGGCACGCGCCGAACGCCTCGCCGTCTTTGAGTAGCGTGGTAATGTCCCGGAACATGATGCCGCGCACCGGGAAGTCGGGAATGTCACGGATTTTGGCAGTAATCTCAGCTTGTTCCACGGGTTCGAGTCCTCTCTACAGCGGGTCCGTCTCTCATTATCGCGCCCTATTGTAGCACATCGCTGCGGCACAGGGCAAGTGGGCGCGACCGGCCGACCTAACCCCCAACTCCCTTCCCTAGGCAGGAAGGGGCAGGAAGGGCAGCAAATAGGGCGGCTGAGATGCCCCAGCCGCCCGTTTCTTGCCGCTAGGTTAGGCTTTGCGGCCGGCTTGGGCCTGGGCGCGCAAGCGGATTTGGCGCGTGACTAGCATGGCTATGCCGAGCAGCAGGCCCAGCAGCGGGAACTCGCCGCCCGTCTTGGGGATCGTGTTGCCGGTGACGTTGCCGGTGACGCTGCCGGTGACGTTGCCGGTGCTACCCGCGCCGCCGGTCGCTTTGGCAGTGGGCTTGGCGGCGGGCTTGGTGGTGGGCTTGGCTCCTGGTGTGAGCGACACGTTATTGATGACCGCTTTGGTGGGTTGCGGCGTGCCCGCCCCGGAGACCACGACCTCCACGGTATTCGAGGCGATGCCGGCCGTGTTCTGGTCTGAGACTACGCGCGCGGTGTTGGCAATGCGTGCGCCACCGTTGCTGTTGACCCCGGTGGTCAGGCTTACTGAGAACTGCGCGCCCGGTGCGAGGGTGCCGACGTTGGCGATAAAGCTCTTGTCGCGGAACTCTGGTGTGCCCAGACTGGTGGTGCTGTGGGCCGGATCAATGACCAAGCCCGCCGGCACATCGTCAATCAGCCGCACCCCAGTGGCGGTGTTCGTACCGGCGTTCAGCACGTTGATCGTGTAGCGGACCGTCTCACCGGGAGCGGCTTGGCCGCGATCCACCGTCTTGAAAATGCGTAGATCGTTTAGT
>JALYUO010000438.1 GCA_030853735.1 Chloroflexota bacterium | reverse complement strand
TTCCATACGTGCGCGCTCGATCCCACCGGCATACCGGCCTGTTGGGGCAAGGACGATTACTTACAAGCCTATCCCCCAAACGAAGTTTTCACAGCAATCACCGCCGGCGACCAGCATAGTTGCGGCCTGCGGCCCGACAACACCATTGGCTGTTGGGGCGATAACGGGTTTGGGCAGGCCACGCCCCCTGTCGGTACTTTCCGCAGCATCAGCGCCGGATCGTACCATACTTGTGGCATCCAAACTGACAACACCCTGGCTTGCTGGGGCTACGACTTCTTTGGGCAAGCCGCCCCGCCCACCGGCCTGTTCAGCAGTGTGACGGGTGGCTATTTCCATAGCTGTGGGGTACGCACCGATAGCACCCTCGCCTGCTGGGGCGACAATGATGATGGGCAGGCCACCCCCCCGTCCGGCCTGTTTCGCGCGGTGGCTGCCGGCGCTCGCCATAGTTGCGGGCTGCGGACCGACGGCACGCTCACCTGTTGGGGTTATAACGGCAATGGCGAAGCGACTCCGCCGAGCGGTACATTTGTCGCCCTGGATGCGGGTTATGCCTATACCTGTGCGTTGCGGACCGACGGCACGCTGGCCTGTTGGGGGCTTGTTCTAGCCCCGCCGGTCGGCACGTTCCTGTCGCTCACCGTCGGCGGGGCACACGCCTGCGCGGTGCGGAGCGACGGCACGCTGGCCTGTTGGGGCCAAAATGGCGACGGTCAAGCGCCCCAATTGACGATCAGCCCACCAACGCTGCCGAACGGCACCAGCGGCCTCGCCTATAGCCAACAACTGACCACCACCGGCACGCTCGGCGCGGCCCCGCCCTACACCGATACCCTGCTGGCCGGCAGTCTGCCACCCGCGCTAACGCTGAACGCAGCGGGCTTGATCAGCGGGTCACTAACCAGCGCCGGCACCTACACCTTCACCATCCAGACGCAGGACGGCCACGCTATCGCCGCGACCCAGAGTTACACCCTGACCATCAGCGACCCACCGCCCCCTAGCATCACGCCGACCAGTACCCACACCGCCACCGCTACCGACACGCCACCCACAACGCCAACTAGCCTGCCCAGCGCTATTCCGACGCAGACGGCAGCAGTGCCCAGCGCCATCGCGACGCAGACCGCAGCGGTGCCCAGCGCCACCGCGACGCAAGCTCGCACGCCGCCTAGCGCCACCGCGACGCAGACAGCACCGCCGACCGCCACAAGCACCGCCTGCACCATCCGCTTTAGCGACGTGAACGATCCAAGCGCCTACTATTACGAGCCGGTGTACTATCTGGCCTGCCACGGAGTCCTCGGCGGCTACAGCGACGGCACCTTCCGTCCCTATAACCAGACCACACGCGGCCAGATCGCCAAGATCGTGGTGCTGGCCTTCGCCGTGCTCCCGCAAACCCCCACCGGCAGAGCCACCTTCGCGGATGTCGCCCCCGGCAGCACCTTCTTGCCCTATGTAGAGACCGCCGCCGCACGCGGCATCGTCAGCGGCTATACGTGTGGCGGCACGGACCCGCAGACCGGCGCGCCCGAACCCTGCGACACAGCCCAGCGCCCCTACTACCGGCCTGCCGGCAACGTCACACGCGGCCAGTTGACCAAGATCGTCGTCCTGAGCGCGGGCTGGGCGTTGCACACGCCGGCCGGCCCCACTTTCAGTGACGTAGCCGCCGCCAGTGTCTTCTATCCGTCTATTGAGACGGCGGTCTGCCACGGGATCATCAGCGGCTACAGTGACGGCACCTTCCGCCCCGCCAACCCCGCCACGCGCGGCCAAATCGCCAAAATCAGCGTTCTCGCCGTGACCAACGACCCGGCGCGTTGTGGCCCCGCTAGGCTGAAAAGCCCTTGACACTACCAGCGCGCTCTGGTATAATACCCCCACAAGACGCAGAAGTGGCTCAGTGGTAGAGCATCTCCTTGCCAAGGAGAGGGTCGCCAGTTCGAATCTGGTCTTCTGCTCCACATAATAGAGACCTGCGGAAGTGGCTCAGTGGTAGAGCATCTCCTTGCCAAGGAGAGGGTCGCCAGTTCGAATCTGGTCTTCCGCTCCCCCGCAGTGCCCAGAGGGAAAGCGCCCGGCTTTCCCTCTTTGCCTATACCCACGCGGAGTGACACCTCATGACTCAACAATCCACGGCGCAAGCGTTGGCCGCCGTCTTGGTCGCCCACCGCGATCAGCTCATTGACACGCTGGTGCAACAAGCCCCGGCCGCCGGGCCTGAGTACGCGCAGAGTACGCCGGAGCAGCTGCGCCCGCGCTTGGCGCTGGTCGTGGATGCCTGCATCGCCAGCATCGCGCAAGACCAACCGGCGGTACTGGCCGGCTTTATACGCGCCGCCGCCGAAAGCCGCGTGCGCGAAGGCTACGCGCTCGACTCACTGATCATGCTGGCGATGTTCACCGAAGGCGCACTCAGCGACACAGCCGAGATCGCCTTCGAGGATCAGCCGGAGCAGCGTGAGACGGCGCGCCGCCTGATCCGCCGCCTGATCGCCGCCGCCGAAGGCGTGATTGACGGCATGATGTCCGCTGACGTACATTAAGGGCGCAATTCTCTACAACTTTCAAGCCGGAGTGGCGGAATGGCAGACGCTGTGGTCTTAAACACCATTGGCCGCAAGGCCGTAGGGGTTCGACTCCCCTCTCTGGCACCCTCACCCGCCGGCGGCCTCACCCGTGCCGCACAACATTCCTCCTAACAACGGATTACACCACAAAGGCACCAAGCAATTGCATCTAATGGGCACGGGCGACTGGAACGCGCCGCTACCGCTACGAAGCCCGCCTACGCGGGCTGGAGCCGGGGCCGATCGTAGAGCCGCCGTTTAGGACGGATCCGGTCGCCCCCGCCGCCCGGTTTGC
>JALYUO010000411.1 GCA_030853735.1 Chloroflexota bacterium | reverse complement strand
GTGCGGTAAGGCAGCCCCATCGCGGCTAGGAGGCCGCTCCCACAGTCCGACTCATTCCGCTCCCTAAGCCCGCAGACGTGAGAACGCGTAAGCCCTGTTACGTCGGCAGGGCTTACGCATCTAAATTAGAGCAGGTAAGATCCTATTGATTATAGAGGGAGCGTAGGGGAAACTGACCATCGCTGAGTCGAAATTTGCCCTTTAGTCGGTCCATGGAAGCGAATCAGAGACTGCCTTCTGTGACTAAGCCGGCAATTTGCCCGCCCCAATTTAGATGCGTAAGCCCTGGTTACGTCGGCGGAAGGGGTTGACAAGGGCGGGAAACTGTGCTATAGTTTTGCTGAACTGAATAGCGGCTCCGGCCGCACGCCCACGTTGACGTGGAAGAGTAACCGCAGCAGGGATTTACAGCGAATCGGGGCATGGTGGAAGCCCGACGGACCGGCTGAGGTGAACGCGCCACTGAGTGGTCCGCCGAAGAAAGCGCAATGGCGAGCAAGTAGGATCGGAATGGGTGGTGCCCATGCACAAAACAACCACGAGCGGTCACAGGCCAAAAATGTGACAATTAGGGTGGTACCGCGGGAGCATGGCTCTCGTCCCTTTGTGTGGGACGGGAGTTTTTTGTTGCCCAAAAAACACCTGCCCCGTCATCAGCCGAGTGAGGAGGAGCAAGTGTGATGGATCAGCCGATTGCGGTGCTGGCCTTTAGTGGCGGATTAGATACCTCGTTTTGTGTGCCCTGGCTCCAGGAGCAGGGCTACGCCGTGATCACGGTGACAGTGGATACGGGCGGCTTCAGCGCCGCAGAGCAAGCGGACATTGCGGCGCGCGCGGCAGAGCTGGGCGTGCAAGCCCACTACACACGCGACGGCCGGGCCGCGCTGTGGGATCGGCTAGTGCGCCCGATCATCCAGGGCAACATTTTGCGCGGCGGGGTCTACCCGCTGGCCGCCGGGCCGGAACGCCTGGTGCAGGCCATGCAGGTGATCGAGGTGGCCCGCCGCTACGGGGCCACCGCCATCGCGCACGGCTCCACCGGGGCCGGCAACGACCAGGTGCGCTTTGACCTAGCGATCCGCGTGCTGATGCCGGAGGCCACGATCCTCACCCCCATCCGCAGCCTGGGCGCAACGCGGGCCATGGAAGTGGCCTACTTGGCCGAGCGCGGCTTTGCCGTGCCGGAAAAGACGAGCCGCTACTCGATCAACAAGGGCTTGCTGGGCACCACGATTGGCGGCGGAGCCACGCTCGACTCGTGGGACTATCCGCCCGATGAAGCTTTCGTAGACACCGTGGCCCCCAGCGCCGCGCCCGACTGCCCCGCCTGCCTGACGCTGACCTTTGCCGCAGGGCTGCCGGTCGCCCTCGACGGCACCGCCCTAGCGCCGCTGGACCTGATGACGGCGCTGGCCGACGTGGGCGCGGCGCACGGCATTGGGCGCGGCATCCACCTCGGCAACACCATCCTGGGCCTGAAAGGGCGCATCGCCTTCGAGGCACCCGCCGCGCTGATCGCCATTAGCGCGCATAAAGAGCTGGAAAAACTGGTGCTGACCCGCCATCAGGCATTTTGGAAAGATCATCTGGCCGACGTGTACGGCAATTTCTTGCACGAGGGCTTGTACTTTGATCCGGTGATGCGCGACATCGAAGCCATGATCGCCAGCAGCCAAACCACCGTCAGCGGCGATGTGCGGGTGCGGCTGTTCAAGGGCCATATCCAGGTGGAGGGCTGTCGCAGCCCCTACTCCCTGCTCGACCGCAAAGTGGGGACGTATGGCGAAACGAATCGCGCCTGGACCGGGGCCGAAGCCGCCGCCTTCTGCAAGCTCTATGGCCTGCAAAGCGTGATCGCCTATGGGCAACGCCCGCAGCCCCCAGTCGCCGACCCCGTCGGGCCGGCGCTGTAGCAGAGGAGTAGGAGCATGAACATCACCCTGGACAAAATCGCATCCGTGACCCGGCGGCTGGAACTGCCGGCTACCGTCACCCTCGGCACCCACATCCCGGCGGAACGCGGCACCATCGTCGTCGTCGAGGCGCTGGAAGAAAAAGCCGTCTACGGCGACCTCGAACTGGTCGGCGGGCGGCTGGCGCGCATCATCACCGGCGACCGCATCGCCGGCGTGCTGGGCGAACGCCAGGCGCTCAAAGGCTTTGTCGGGGCCATCC
>JALYUO010000407.1 GCA_030853735.1 Chloroflexota bacterium | reverse complement strand
CAGCGCCGTCACCGGGTCCAGCAACACGCCTTCGGTTTTGAGATGCAGCCCATCCAGCACCCAGCGCGTCAGGCCCAGGCTGGGGTTGTAGATCAGCGCCCAGATGACGCTGGCGCTGGCGACCGAGATCGCCACGGTGCTGGTGAAGATGGTGCGAAACAGGCCGATAGCGCGCAACTGCGCGGTGGCAAGGATCGCCAACGCCACCGCTAACACAATGCCGAGCGGCACCACCAGCAGCACAAACTGGAACGTCGTCAGGATGCTCCGCAAATATTCGTCGCGCCCACTGCCGTCCAGGTTCAAGATGCGGCTGTAATATTTGATATCGTTGAAGCGCACGGGATTGCCGATGGGATCGGTGATAAAAAAGCTCAACCAGAGGGAGCGGAAAAAGGGGATATAGGTGAAGGCGGCGAACACGATCAGCGCCGGGGCCATATACAGCACGGCCCAGCCGAGGTCGCGCCAATTGCGCCGCCGGGGGGAGTCACTCTGCTGCTGAACGGGATCGGGTGCTATCATACGCCGTCGTGGACCCTCTCTGTTGTCACGCCGTAGCGGCCGGCAGCCCGGCGTGCGTCGTGCCCAGTCTATCACACCGCGCCGCCGGCGGCAAGTGCGGGGCAGCACGTAAGTGTTCCGCCTCTGCTGTCGTAACAATGCAGCGTGCGTGCTGTGCGCTCGTGGGGGTCGGTCCATCCCCACTGGTGCTGGGCACGGGCACTTGTGCGGGATCAGTAACTTGGCAGAGCCGCTCCCACGACGACGGCGCACAGCCGTGCGCGACTACATCCATAGGACTTTGCCTAAGCCCTGAGCACGTAAGCAGGAGCTATTCATTGTCAGAGATGAGTAGACGGTCAACGCGCCTTCGTCACGTTGGAGGACCGCTGTAGCAGCGCACGACGTGCGTGGGTTCGCCGGCGGCAGTGGGGGATCGTGACAATAGCCCTGAGTAGTTCAGATAATGAATAACTCCTGACGCACACCCCCTGTCGTTCACCTGGATCACGATCCCCGCCGGACGGGTGAATAGTTACACTACTCCTGCTAGTTGACAAGCCGCCGCACTTGTGTTAGCATTGCATTAGTCTTACTCTCTAGCTAGGCTAGGCAATGCCTCATGGTTCTGTGCCCCGCGGCCCTCTGTAGCGAACGATCCTTTGCTGATTTCTGTGGGCGCACTTTGCCTGCGAGGACCGCCTTGTGAGGGCGCATTCGCACCGCGGCGGACCGTGGCAGTCCGCTTCCGCATCGTTGGGCCGCCGCCCATCGGCAATCAGGGACCGCCGACCATTTCCGCAACCTATCGCTTCTCACTTCAGGAAGGAACGTCGCTGTGAACACCCATCAACGTCGCCGGCATCTACTCACCAGCCTGGGCGCGCTCGTCCTGGCCGTGCTCGCCCTACCAGGGCTGTTGGCCTCGCCGCTAGTGCGCTCCGCCGCGCAAAGCGGGCAACCGGCGCTCGACGCGCTGCCCCCACTACCGTCCGCCAATGTGCCGCTAGTCCACCTGTCGCCCGGCACGCCCGGCCAGGTCGCCGCGCGCAGCGCCCAGGCCAGCCTGGCTCCCGATACCATCCACTGGGTTGACATGGACCAACAGGGCATTGAACCCGTCGCTGATCTTAGCAGCGCCCAGCGTGAAGCCGCCCGTGGCACAACCAGCCCCGTGGCCGGCTTCGGCGCGCCGCTTGGTGGAGCCATCGGCTACGACAATGCCTTCTTGAGCATCAGCCCCGATGCGGCCCGTCCTTCGACGGTGGCGGCGGTCGGCACCATCGCCACCGGCTTCAAGCCCTACGAAATCGTTATCTACACGTTCAGTGGACAGAACACCTATTATGTGCAAGCGAACGCAGATGGGGCCGCTTTCGTCGGGGTCAATACCGGCTCCAGCTCCGGCTATGCCTGGATACGCGCGCAAGGCTTGACGAGCGGCAAGGTGACGGGCGGCGTGATCCAGATCACGCCTAACGCGCCCCCCGTGCCGGGCCTCGCCGTCGGCCCGCACGCCGTTCGCCCCGGCGACCGCTTGTATATGTATGGCGTGCGCTACACCGCCGGCACTAGCCTCTCTATCGCCCGCAACAACACGGTGTTGACCAACGTGCCGGTAGATACTTTCGGCACCACCCCGCTCATCCAGGTCACGGTCGGCGCGGGCCAAGACGGGGCAGCGGTGTATAACAGCTTCACGGCCATCAACCCAGCCGGCAGCATGGCCGGGCAGAGTATCGAAGAGCGCGCCGATGCCGGGCCAATCCATGTGCCCGTCGGCGACCGCAATATCACCCGCGCCTTCATTGACCGCCCGGTGCTGTCGAGTACGGTCACCACCACGTTGGGGCTGACCGGCGAAGGGTTCCAGCCGGGTGAAACGGTGAACGTGATCCGCACCCCCGGCAGCCTCATCGGCTCGGCGACGGCCGACTCGACCGGTGCCGTCGCTTTCCTGGCGCAAACGCCGCCGAGCGCCAACCTCTACAGTGTGCTGTTTCAGGGGGTGAGCAGTGGGCGCATGGGCTACGGCGCGTTGCTGGCCGATAGTCGGGCGATCAATGTGCCGACCACGATTGTCGCGCCGAACCACGGCACCGGCAGTGGCACTATCAGCGTGCTCTTCACCCGCTTCGGGGCCAATCAGAGCGGGGCGATCCTGCGCGACGGCGCGGTGGTGGGCGGGGTCAACACCAGTCCAGAGGGCTACGGCAGCGTCGTCCTCGCCAAACCCTCGGCCGGCGAACTCATCCACAGCTATGCCTTTAGTGAGAGCCTGGGCATCAACATCGCCGCCGGGCCGGTGGTGCTGGCCCACAGCGGCACCATCGTCGGCACCGTCCACGATGCGGTCAGCGGCCTCCCGATCAAGGCCACCTTGCGCCTCGGCAGCCAAGCGGTGGTGCAGAGCGATCCGACCAATAGCGGTAACTACTCGACCACCGTTCCTGTCGGCTCCTACAGCATGAGCGTCACCGGCAGCGGCTGCTACGTCCCGCAGAATATCAACGTTACCGTTACGCATGACACCGTGACCACGTACAACGTGGTGCTGACCCGTAGCGGCATTGACGCGGTGGGTTATTCCTGCTATGACAATGCCGGGCGCGCCTACACGCCGGCCCAAACGCGCGTCTTCGCCAACACCTTCAACGACGAGGCGGCCAACTATACGCTGCCCTTCCCGATCAGCTTCTACAACCGCACCGTGACCACCGGCACGCTGAGTGCCAACGGCTTTGTCACCGTCGGCAATCAGTTCGCTTGCCCCCAGAACAACTGCTACCCGGCCAACAGCACGATTCCGCAGGTGGGGCCGCCCAACGGCTTTGTCGCCGCCAACTGGGACGATCTGATCGGCCTTAGCGACGACGCGGCTAGCGGGGTTTTTACCGATGTGATCGGTACGGCGCCCAACCGCACTTTCTTGGTTGAATGGCGCGATTATGCCAACGCGCATGATAGCACCAGTATCAGCAACACCGTGCAGTTGCAGATTGACGAAGCCGGCAGCAATTTCTACCTGGTCTACCCGACCTATAATATCGGGGCGAGTGACGGGCGGGAAGGCACCATCGGTAGTGAAAGCCACGACGGCCTGACCGGCAAAAACTACCAGTCCAATACCAGTACGGGGGCGGTGGGTGAAGTGACCAACTACGTCTGGCCGGGTAACAGCGTGCGGATTTGGCAGAGCGGCAATCCGACCGCCACCCCGACCCGCACGATCACCCCCACACCGACCTGGACTCCCACCGCCCGCACGCCCACCATCACGCCCACGGCTACGCCCGAAACCTGCCGCACCGACGGCAACTATGTGCAAATGGTGGCGACCGGCGTGGCGCTCGACCCCGGCACGGTAGACATCGGCAACCACGGCGACAATGTGAACACCACCGTGGCCCTGCCTTTCGCCTACACCTTCTACGGCCTGCCGTACACCAGCGCCAATGTGAGCTCCAACGGCACCATCCAGTTCAGCAGCAGCACCGTGCCCTCGGCTAATGCCTGCCTACCTAGCGCCACGCTCAACAATGCTATCGCCGCCTATTGGGACGATCTGCGGACCGACGGTGCGGGCGGCGTGGGCATCTTCACCTCGACGACGGGGGCTGCGCCCAACCGCATCTTCAACATCGAATGGCGCGCCTGTGTCTTTGCCAGCGCCGGCTGTAGCAGCGCCGACACCAACTTTGAGGTGCGCCTGTACGAAAATACGCAGCGCCTGGAACTGGTCTACGGCCAGATGCTACAGAACGGCAATGGAGCCACGGTAGGGGTGCAAAAAGCGACCGGCGCGCAATCGCGGCTCTACGCCTGTAACGCGCCTAACTTGGCGAGTGGGCTGCGCGTCACCTATATCCAGGTGCCGTGTGCGACCCCCACCGTCACCAAAACGCCCACCATCACGCCCACGCCCAGCAAAACACCGACGCGCACGCCGTTCCCGACGATTGTGCAAGGCAGCCCCACCGTGCCGCCGATCTGCGACAGCCAGCACGCCAGCTTCAACGTGGCGCTGAACGGCCAAAACGTCGTGCCCAGCAACGGCAGCACGGCTATCGGGCAAGGCACTTTCTCGCTGTTGCTGACCAACAATACCATAAGCTACAATGTCACCTACCAGGGACTGGTCGCCACAGAAACCGGGGCGGATCTCAGTGTCGGTGCGCCGGGCACCAACGGCACGGCCTTCTATACCCTGCCCCTCGGCACGCCGAAAAACGGTTCCTTCACCTTCCCGACCGATAAACTCGCCGCCCTATATGCCGGCAACATCTATCTGACCATCCGCAGCACGGCCTTCCCCGGCGGCGAAATTCGCGGCCAACTGATCACCCAATGCGGCACGCCGGTGGCAACGCAAACGCCGGGCGGTCCGACCGCTACGCCGGGTGGCCCGACACAAACGCCCGGTGGCCCAACCGCTACGCCGGTCGTCTGTAACATCACCTTTAGCGATGTGCCGGCGGGGGTCTACTTCTATACGCCGGTGCAGTACCTCTACTGCCAGGGCATCCTGTCCGGCTATAGCGATAACACCTTCCGTCCCTATAGCAACACCTCGCGCGGCCAGATGGTCAAGATCGTGGTCGGCGGCTTCCATGTCCCGGCCTATACGCCGCCGAACGGCACTCCCACCTTTGCCGATGTGCCGGCCAGCTATGTCTTCTATCCCTTTATCGAAGCGGCCGCCCATGCCGCCATCGTCACCGGCTACACCTGCGGCGGGGTCAACGAACCCTGCGACACGGCCCGCCGCCCCTACTTCCGACCGGGAGCCGATGTCAGTCGCGGCCAACTCGCCAAGATCACGGTCATCGCCGCCGGCTGGGCGTTGATCAACCCGACGCGCGGCTCGTTTGCCGATGTCGCCACCACCTCGGTCTTCTACAAATACGTGGAAACCGCCGCCTGCCGCACCATCGTCAGTGGCTACACCTGCGGCAGCAGCAGCGGGGAACCCTGCGATAGCACGCGCCGGCCCTACTTCCGGCCCGTCAACTCTGCCGCCCGCGCCCAGATCGCCAAGATCGTCTATCTGGGTCTGACCAACACCGCGCCCTGCATCGCGCCGACCCCCGTGCCGTAACCGCGCCGGGTCGGTAAGCACCACAAAAGGCACGAAGATTCTAGTTGTTTTAGAATCTTCGTGCCCTTTGTGCCTTTAGGAGCGGGGTTAAGTCGGCGCTATAAGCCGCTCTAACTCCCCCGCCCGCTTTAGGGGCGGGGGTTGGGGGAGAGGTCGGCCGCACCGCCGGCCCTGCACGACGCGGGCGGCTTCTGGTATACTGGCCTGTATGTCCACTCCACGCTATCGCCCGTTGCTGGCGGCCTACTTGCGCCCCCAACGGCGGCGCGTCGCGGTTCTCGTGGTGCTGCTGTTCGCCGCGCTGGCCGCTGACCTCGCCAACCCGCTCATCTTGCGCGCCTTCATTGATACGGTGCCCCATGCAACCACGCCCGACGCACTGATCACGCTGGCGGGGCTGTTTCTGGCCGTGGCGCTGGCGACGCAAGCCATCACGGTGGCCGAAGCCTACGTCGCCCAGAACGTCGGGTTGACCGCGACTAACGGCTTGCGCGCCGACCTGACCCGCCACTTGCTCGATCTGGACCCCAGTTTCCACAACGCCCACACGCCGGGCGAACTGATCGAGCGCGTGGACGGCGACGTGGCGACGCTGGGCAACTTCTTCTCGCGCTTCGCCGTGCAACTGCTGGGCAACGGCCTGCTGCTGGTCGGCGTGCTGGTCATGTTGTTCAGCATTGACGTGCTGGTGGGTGCGGTGGTGAGCGGCTTCACGGCGCTGGCGCTGCTGGTCGTC
>JALYUO010000391.1 GCA_030853735.1 Chloroflexota bacterium | reverse complement strand
CGCAAGAGGTGCTCACTTAGCGTGAGGCCCGGTCGTTGCGTCCAGTAGCCGTGTACACCGGCCGCGATCAGGAGCGGCGGTGCTATGGTGGTGCCCATGACCGGCTTGCCGAAACCGATATGCAACTCAGCGGGGGCGACATCGCGGCCATACAGTGCGCGAATCGCCGTTGCCCGGTCAGGTGCGCCGCTTTGGCGCGCCACATCCAGCACCGCGCGCCAGGGATCTTCATCATCGGCAACAAAATACCACCAGACGGTGTGGGCTGCCGGTTCCGGCAGGGCTTCGCGCAGCCGCTCATCGGCCGCCGTGAGCAGGGTCAGCGAGGGCGATGCCAATATCCGCGCCTGCCAGCCGCGCGCCTGATACTCAGCAAGCATGGTCGGACCGGCCATCGTCTCTGCGGCCCACGCGATAACCCGTTGACCGTAGGTGTGGGCACCCGTTTCGCGCAAGTTACGCGGGCCGATGCAGTCCACAATGAGGTCTTGCACGCCCAGGCGGAAAAATAAGGCCAGATTTTCGACCAGTTGCGGGCCGGTCCAAGCCGCGTACCGATCATCGAGGGGTACGCCGGCCACGCTCGCCGCCCGCCGGCTGCCGCCCGGCTGATAAACAACGGTCGCCGGGGTCACGCGCGCCACCATCTCCGGCGGAGCGGCCAGAAACTCCTCTAAGCTGGGCGGATCATCAACCGACATCACATTAGCCTTCCCTATAAATACGCAATACGTAATACTCGATACACAGTTGTCACCCCGCGCCGGCCAGCAGCGCGGCGACCGGTTCCTGCGCGGGCGGCCAATGGACGGCCAGGGCGCGCAACAGGGCGAAGCAACCGGTCAGCATCATCGCGCCGTGCGGCACCGCTTGGTGCAAGGGCGCGGGCAACGGCACGGTCGCCAACTTGGCGCGGCGGGGGCCGGTGACGGCGCACAGGCGGGGCCGGCGCGGGGTGGGGTCCAGCAGCAGCGCGCCGTGGCCTTTATGGTCAAACACCTCGCCGTTGGTCAGGGTGCCGGCGGCTAGGCGCGTCAGCAAGGCGGCCAATTGCGCGTCGGTCAGTTCGCCGGTATGATGCTCGAACAGGCCGGTCACGCGCCCGGCAACGATCAGGAAGGCCAGAGTGTGGAAGTTGCCGACGTTGCAGATCAGCGCGCCTGAGTCACTGTTAGCGGCGGCGCGCACCGTCGGGTCTTCCAGCGTGCCCAAGATGGCGGCGGGGCCAGTGTCCATTGCCAGTATGGGCAAGTCAGCCAACACGCCGGTCGGGGCGTGGGCGGCAGCCGCCAGGCGCGTCATGCCGACAGGAATGGCAGCGCGCATAAAAGCGAAAGCCGTCAGGTCGGTCTGGCCCCCGGCGGCCAACCGCTCGGCCAGGTAGTCAAAGCGGAAGCGACGGTCGCTGACCCCCGGCGGCGCGTCACCGTGGTCGAATACCGCCAGGGCCAGCGCATCCACCGTCGGATCGCCGCCAAATTCGGCCACTACCGCTAGGATCGCCGCCGGGTCGAAATCGCGCAGCGGGATCGTGACGGCACCCGCCACCGCCGTGGACGGCTCCACAATCTGCACCCCCAGCGCCGTCACACGAGCGGGATCGTCGTCAAACGTCCGCGCCGCATCGGGAGCGGCGTAGACCGCCAGCCCGGCGCGCAGATGGTCCTCAGCAGCCCAGGCGCACGGTCCGCCGCCCATGATCGTGCCGGTGAGCAGCACCGCTTGCCGGGCTGCCGTCGCCGCCCGAATGCGCCCGGCCACCGCCAGCGTGGGCGAGGGCAGGATCAGTTGCGTGGCATTTTCGAGCGGCCCGCTGCTGTCGGCCAGCAAAATATCTTGCGTGCCGGTGCCGATGTCTACCGCCAGGATTCGCATCGTACCTCCGCGCCGAGCAAGCGGCCCATGACCGCGCCGACCACCGCTGGATCGCCGCTAGTGTAGAAGCGCACCTGCCCCGACTCCGATCCCGGATGCAACCGCCCTGCCTCCGCCAAGCGCCGCGCCGTTTGGCAGGCCACGCCCTGGCCCGAATCCACCGTTTGCAAGTCAAGCCCGGCCACGGCAGCGATCTGTGGGCGCAAAAAGGGATAGTGCGTACAGCCCAATACCACCACATCCACGCCCGCCGCCTGCATCGGACCGAGCGCGGCACGCAGGATGGCGAGGGTGGCGGGCGCATCGCGCCGGTCAGCTTCGACCGCCGCCACTAGGCCCGCGCCGGGGTCACAGACCACCCGCACGCCGACCGGCGTGGCCCACTGGGCGATCACATCGCGCAACAACGCGCCGCGCAGGGTGCCGGGGGTCGCCAGCACGCCGATCACGCCGCTGCGGGTGAGCGCGACGGCCGGTTTGACGGCGGGCACCAGACCGATCACCGGCACCTGCGGCTCGTGACGCGCCCGCAAGGGGTCCAGCCCCGCCGCCGACGCGGTGTTGCAGGCTACGACCAGGGCTTTAGCCCCCTGCGCCCGCAAAAAGTCACCTGCCTGCTCCGACAATGCTTGGATCTCCGTTGCCGGCCGTGGCCCATAGGGACAATTGCCGCTGTCGGCAAAATACACTAAGTCTTCGGCGGGCAACAACCGGCGCAGCTCGATCAGCACCGACAGCCCGCCCACACCGGAATCGAACACCCCAATCGGACGGCGATCTGCCGCTTGGCCCACTGCGCTTGTCATGCGCCCAGTATGCCGCGTCGGGCGGGCGCTGTCAAGATCAGCACGGCCCGCCAATGGCGTATAATACGGAGAAGGCTCCCTTTGCCGCCCGACTCACCACCCTAGAGAGGCCCAGCCATGACCCGTCATCTCCGCATCCTCGTGCTGCTGCTCTTGCCGGCCCTACCCGCCTGCCTGAGCGACCCGACCCCTGCCGCGCCCACGCCCGTCCTGCTCGTAGCAACGACGACTCCAGCCCCAGTGCCAGCTACGCGCGTCGCGGCCACGGACACGCCCGTAGTGCCTACGCTTGTCGCTGCCAGGGACACGCCTGCACCACCTACGCTGATCCCCGCCAGTGACACCCCCGTACCGCCTAGCGACACGCCTGTAGCCCCCATTGCCGTGCCCACTGATACGCCCGCACCGCCCACCGACATCTCAGCCACTGACACGCCCGTGCAGGCTACGAGCATCCCGGCCACCGCCACGCCCGTGCCCCCAGCAGCCACTGCAACCGTAGCCCGCGCCACGGCAACCCTGCCGCCGCCCGCCGCCGTCACCGTGCGCCCGAC
>JALYUO010000349.1 GCA_030853735.1 Chloroflexota bacterium | reverse complement strand
ATGTCGAGCTGTACCGGCAGCGTCGGCGAGAGAGTCTGCGTGCGCGACACCACATCATACAGACCCCACGGTAGGGTGGAGGGGCTATAGTTTTTCGGCTTCTGCGCCGTCAAGGCTTCCAATTCCTGCACATTATACAGCCATTCCGGCCCACCGGTCCCAGTGTGCGGCACCAGCGCCAAATCGGGCATGAACAGCTTGCCGCCGTTCGCGCCTAGCAGGGCATGAACGGTGTAGCCCTGGCTTTGCCAGCGTGTCACCGCCCCCTGCACCACCGCGCCTTTGAGCCGGCCATAGTCGCGGTTCAGCGAAAACACGTTGAAGCCAAAGATGTATTGCAGCGGGGTTGCCACGATATACGGCTCATCCCGCCCGGCGCTGAACAGCAGCACCGTTTTGGCCGGATTGGGGAACCGTTGCGCCAGATCCGAAATCTGGGCCACTGCGCCGCCGTCTTCGGTATGGCTGATAATTACGCCGCCGGTGACGACGAAAAACAGGATCAATGCGCCGGCGGTGGCCCAGGCCAACGGCTGGAACAGGCGACGCGGGCGCATCTTTTCGCCCAGCCAGGCCAGCGCATAGGCGGCCAGCACCAGTAGTCCAGGAATGGCGACCGGCAAGAAGCGGCGCAAGCTATAGGGATATGTCGGCACAGTGAACGTGTCGCTACTGAACACCAAGCCAACGATGCCCAGCACGATGAACGGGTAGGCGGTGGCCGAGGTGAGCCGCTTCCACAGCCCGCGCAACAGCCCGACCACGCCCAGCGCGATGCCTAACGGCGAGAGATACCAGCCCAGGCGCACCAAGACAAAGCTGTTGCTGGTGGTCGCCAACGGCTGATTCGTTTTGCCGGTGTTCGCCACTTCGGGCAGCGGTGCGCCGATATACGGCTCCAGCCAGCGAGCGAAAGCCACCGGCCCCTGGCGCAAGGCGGCCCAGGCTTCGCCCGAAAACAGGATGCGCGGCTGCCACAGGTAGCGGTAGGCGAGAAACGCGCCCACGCCCAGGCACAGCGCCGCCAAGAGCGGGCGACGGCGACGGGCCAGCGCCGCGCCCAGCGCCCGCGCCAGGGGCCACCAGCGATCATGCCAATGATCCAGCGCAAACAGCGCCGCCACCCCCACATAGACCAGCGGCAGCAGACGCGCCCAGGCCCGCCGTTGGTCCAAGATGACGTTGTGGTACTGGTCCAGCGTGTAGGCGAAGCTGAAAAAGAAAAAGTAGAGCGCCCATTGGACCACGAACGCCGCGAACATCGCCGTGAACAGCGTGTGCTCGGCGCGCCACGTCCGGCTCAAGCGCCACCAGAGCAGATAGAACGGCAACGGCAACAGGTAGAGCGGGAAATCCACCCGCACCAGCAGGATCTCGCCCAGCGCGGCCGCCGCCAGCAGCGCGAACAGGCCCGCACTGCGCCGCGTCGCTGTCCACTCGGCCCCGGCGGTCCCGGCGGGATGGTCGGTCGCTTGCGCGGCCCGTTCCAGCGTATCTAGCCGCCGCGTCTCTTCGCTGAAGCGCAAGAAGGCGTAGAAGAACAGAAAAGCCAGCAATTCGGTCGGGATCTCCGACACCGGGTAGCGGGCGAACCAAATTTGCAGCGGGCAGAGGACGAGGAAAGCCAACCCGACCAGCGCCACCCGTGCTGTGAACAGTTGGCGAGCAAAGAAAAACACCGCCGCCACCGCCAGCAGCGCCAGAGCCGGGGTCACGAGCAGCGCGCCGGGAATGCCGAACAGCCCGTAGCCAATGCCGATCCAGACGAAGAACAGGTGATAGAACTGCGGCAAGACACTACCCGTCTTTTTGTCCAGCACATAGAAGCCGATCATCCGCAGGCGGTCGAGGCTGTAGCGTTGCAGCGTTTGCGGTTGCAGAAACTCGTTCGCCTCTTCCGACGGCACATAGTCCGGCGGCGGGCCAAGATCGCTGAGTTCGCGCATCAGCCCATCATGCTGCACGATGGCCCCTGTGCGGGCCAGGGCGATGCCGCCGTTGATATACACCCCTGCATCAGCGGCCCCGCGCACCATCTCGGCGGGCCGCGCGAACAACGCCGCCCCCAGCAGCAAGAGGCCCACCAGCAGCGCCGTTTCGAGACGCAGGTTGCGCGCATCGGGTCGCAAACGCACGACCCGGCCCAGCGCCACGCGCAGACCGTCGGCGAGCGTCCAGCCCAAATCGCCCAGCCATTCGCGTGCCAGCGGCCCTACGCCGGCCCAGCGCCCGGCCAGCAGCCGCAAGCCCCCGGCGACCGTCAGCACTTCCAACAGCGCCACCAACCAGGGCGAGAACGCGCCTATTTCAGCCAGCACAAACCCCAGCCAGCCGGTCAGCAGCACGCTGATCGCCACGGCCAAGAACGTCCAGGCGGGACCATCGGTGCGGAGCGGGCCGCGCGGGCCAAACAGCCCGCGCAGCAAGGCTGCCCCCGGCAGCCAGAGCAGGATCGGCAGGGTCAGCAGGCCCAATAAGGTGTGTAATAGGCTCAGGATAGCAGCAACTCCTCGAATAGGCGCACGGTTTGCGCGGTGATCGCGGCCCAGGTGAAGCGCGCCGCCACCAGCGCAGCCCCCGCCTGCCCCAGGCG
>JALYUO010000328.1 GCA_030853735.1 Chloroflexota bacterium | reverse complement strand
GTGCCGCGCCCATCGTGCAAATCATCGCCGGCCACGGTCGCGGGGCGGAGCCGCCCTCCTACAGTTCATCCTGCTGCGCTTCACAAGCTAAATCGTCACCCCACACTGCCAATCTCCTAAATCTCCGTGTCTCCGTGTCTCCGTGTTGTCGTCCGTTTCCTAGCTTACGCATCACGCCTTACGCACCAGCGGCAGGACCAAGCTGTGTGGCCCGCCGTGACCACGCGAGAGTTCGGAGGCGCGGATACGCAGCACCCATTTGTCGGGCGAGTCCAGCCTCAAAGCGCGGCGACCAGTCAGTACGTCGTTGCTGTCAATGGCTTCGTAGCCGGCTTGGACCAGCGCGGCCACGGTCTGGTCGGTACTGCGGTAGGTCAGCACCTTGCCGGGGGCTACGGCCAACAGATTCGCGCCGCTGAACCACTCCTCGCGCGCTTGGTTAATGGGGTCGTCGCCACCACAGGGGATGGCCTGCAAGTCCAGGCCGTCGTCGCGCAGGCTGTGCAGGAACGACGCGCGCCGTTCGGGGGCCGTGCCGCCGCGCCCTAGCTCCAGGCGGATCACATCCACCGACGCGGGGCCGTAGGGCTGAAACACCGGGCGGTAGTAGACACATTCGGTCGGACTGAGCAGGCTGAACACCGAGTCGAGGTGATTATGGCCCGGCGGCAGGCGCAGCACATAGAGCGTCAGGTGGCGGCCTTCGGCGACAGCAGATGCCTCCCAGGCGGCAGCCAGCCGTTGCACCGCCGGCATCGTGGTGCGCGGGCTAACCCCCACCGCCAGCAAATCGGGCCGCAATTGCAGCACATTGCCGCCCTCCAGGTAGGCGGCGTGGGCGGGGTAGAGGCCGGTGCGCTCGTCGGGAACGTGCTGCAATTGCGGCTCTTCCCAGTAGGGCCGCTCGGCCACCCAACGCCCGGCGGGGCCTGCCGGCCAGCGATCCACCTCAGCAAAGCGCGGGTGGGCAGTAGTCACAAAGTCGAGCAGCAGCGTTTCGCGCCGCCGGGCAAAGGCGGCCATGCGGCTCAACACCAGCCGTTCGCCCACCACCGCCGCCGCATCGCGGGCAAACATCAGGTTGGGCAGCGGGGTTAGATGGAACAACCGCCCCTCGGCGAAGCGCGCCAGCCGTTCCTCGTCCTCCAACTGATCCAGCATCTGCAATTCGGCGCTGACAAATTCGCTCGGCTGGAACGGCTGATTGGCCTCGATGCCCTCGATCAGCGTGGCGGCCAGCGCGGCATACGCGCCGTCCCCGGCCAAGTGCTGCAAATGGGCTTCGAGATAGCCTTGCCGGCGGTCGTTCGATTGCGGATTGCGGATTGCGGATTGCGGATTAGGGGCGGGGAGATCGGTAGGGTCAGCGCCCTGCAATTGCGTCAGTTGGGCGCGCAGGGCGGCGTTGTCCTCTTCGAGGCGGGCGAGGCGTTGCTCCTGCGGCTCCGGCTCGGCCTGGATCAGCGCGGTGCGCGCCAGCAGCGTAGCGAGGTCGGCAGGCGGAGCGGCCTCCAACGCCTGGGTGAGCAGGTCGTGCAACAGATGCAGCCGCACGCCCAGGTGTTCGCCCAGGATCGTCGTGAGCCAGTCGTGTTCTTTTTGCGCGTGGCGGGTATACAGCAGATCGTCGAACAAGAAATGTTCGCGGGTTGCTGGGGTCATCCGCACCAATTCGCGGCCCGGTCGGTGCATGATCGCTTCGCGCAGCGGATCGACTTCGCTAAATACCTGGACGTTCGCCATTGAACTCCACTTTTTCTTGAGTTCTGAATTATGAATTATGAATTATGAATTGACGGGTTTAGCATCAATCAGTGCCGCAACTTTAGACGGCCCACTATCGCGTTCGATTGTAATCCTACAGTGACCTAAATCCGTTAATTCATAATTCATAATTCATAATTCAGAACTCACATAGCGTCCGGGGCCGTGATGCCCAGCAGGTACAGGCCGTTGCCGAGCGTCTGCCGGGCGGCAACGGTCAGCGCGAGGCGCGACTGGCGCAGGGCCGGAGTCTCGGCGGTCAGGATGCGGCTGGTATCCCAGAACTTGCTGAACGCCTCGGCCAGCCCGAACAGGTAGCGCGTCAGCACCACCGGGTTCGAGGTAGCCGCCGCCCGCTCCACTTCGTCGGGGTAGCGGCTGATGCCGTCCAGCAGCGCCAGTTCGGCCAACAGGCCGGCCAAGTGCCGCTTCTCCGGGTCACGATCCTCGCGCGTTTTCATGCTCTCTACAGTCGCCAGATCCGCATCACTCAGTTGCAGGCGGGTGAAATCAAGCGTATCGCCCGACGACCCCTCCCCCAACCTCTCCCCTAAAGAGGGAGGGGAGCTACTGCGTCCGTTATCTCCCCCTCTCCCTTCAGGAGAGGGGGTCGGGGGGAGAGGTCCGCCCGCCGCCGCTTTCGCCAGCACGCTGCCGGCGCGGGCGTAGGCATACATGATGTAGGGCGCGCTTTGCTGGCGCGGGTTCAACACCTGCTCCCAGTCGAACACGATCACCGTGTTAGTGTCCTTATCGAGCATGGTGTATTTGATCGCGCCCAGCGCGATTTGCAAGGCCACCGCGTCTTTGTCGGCGGCGGTCAGGTGGCGCGGCGCGGCATCGGGCCGGCGTTCCAGCGTCTCAGCGGCCACGCGGTCGAGATCGGCCCGCGCGTGGGCCAATGCCTCGCGGATAAAGTCGTCATAGAGCGGCACGTTGCCTTTGCGCGACGAAAACGCGCCCTCTTTGGTGCCCACGATCTCATAGCCCAACTGCCGACACTGGTCCGCCTGCGCGAAGCCGTACAGTTCCAGCACCTTAAACACCTGCTGAAAATAGAGCGACTGGCGTACATCAATCACATAGATCGACTGATCCACGCCGTAATCCTCGAACTTGCGGCGGGCCAGGGCCAGGTCTTTGGTCGCATAGAGGGTCGTGCCGTCGGAGCGCAGCACCACCAGCACCTTATACGTCTCGCGCTCGGTCAGGGTGCCGTCTTTGGCCTTTTTGTACAGCTTGTCGAAATATTTCTCGCGCAGGACCGGATGGGCGCGCAATTTGTCGTCTACAAACACCACCACCGGCTTGCCCTCGGCGCGCAAGTCCGTGGCGATGCCCCGGCGCACCAGTTCTTCGACAATGCCGCGCCCTTCCTCTTCGACTTCGCTCTCATAGAACGCCACATCCAGGTGGACATCGAGCGTGCGGTACACATCGGCGAACTCGTCGAGGCTCCACTGGCGCGTGCGCTGCCAGAGATCCATCAGCGCCGGCTCTTTCGCTTCCCATTGCGCGTACAGCGCGCGCGTCGCGGCGCGCCAGCCCGGCACCAGCGGCCACCAGTCGCGGTGGTGATCCAGGCGCGTATAATCGGCGCGCAACGGGTCATCGGCGGGCAACTGCGCGCCCAGTTCGGTCCACAGGGCCAGCACCGTCCCATCGCTCACATTGCTGAGATCGATATCCGTCCCCAACTCCTCGTCCGGCTCATGCGCCGTGTCGGGGTCGGGGTCGGGCTTGGTGGTTGCCGCCACCGCCAATAGGCGCTGGACATCAGCGGCGGCGGCCGCGCTGGTCTCACCGTGCGCGCCTAGCCAAGCGGTCAAGGCAGGAGCCAGCGCGGGGGCTTGCAACGCCTCGGCCAGCACCCCCAGCACTTGCTTGCGGTATTCGAGCCGTGCATCGGACTCGGCATAGACCCCGCTCAACCAGCGGCCCTGGCCCGTCGCCGGTTCCTCGCCCGCATGGAACGTCTGGTAGCACCACAGGCACTTGATAACGTGCATCCCCATGTCGCCGGGATAGGTCGCCGCAATCACTTCGCGGCCCGCCGCCCGCATGATCCGCACAATCGCCTCGCCCAGGATGATGTTGCGTAGGTGGCCGACATGGATCGCCTTGTGCGTGTTGGGCTGCGCGAACTCGACCATCACGCGGCCCGGCTGCGGCAGACCGTGGCCCCAGCGTTCGCCGCGGGCCAGCACCTCCGCCAACAGTCCATTGGCATAGGCCGCCACGTCTACGTAGAAGTTGACGAAGCCCTTGACCGCCTCCACTTGGGCCACCAGCGGGTGCGCCGGCAGCGCGGCCACCACTGCCTCGGCCACCGCCTGCGCCGCCTCCGGTCCGCGGCCTAGCGACTTGCAGACGGCGCTGCTGTAGCCCCAGCGCCCCTCGATGGGCACGCGCCGCACTTCGAGGGTGCGGGCCGCCGGCTCATACCCCAGACGACGCAACGTGGTCTCCAGCGTAGCGCGCAAGATGGTGGCTAAATCCAATACACTGCCGGCAACCGGCCCAAGAGTGGTAGTGGTTTCCACGAGCATCCTCCTTTCGGGGTATTTCGCCCGCCCTACGAGGGCAATAAAACAAGACACGCCCACCAAGCGGGGCGCATGGGCTATTATACGCGATAGCAGCAGGCGCGGCAAGCGGGCGGCGGGAGTTAGCAGGGCTTATGCGTTCTCGCGTTGCAGCGTGGTGGGCGGGCTGCGGGCAACCCGCCCGGACGGTGGGAGCGGCCTCCCGGCCGCGATGCGCGTGGCATACCCCGATCTACTCGTCTGCTACCCCACCGGTGCGGTCAGGGTAGGCTTGCGCGGCCAGAAGGCCGCTCCCACCGTCCGACTCATT
>JALYUO010000311.1 GCA_030853735.1 Chloroflexota bacterium | reverse complement strand
ACCCGACCGCCGGAGGGATGGCGCGAATCGCCGGCTCCATTCGTGTATTCGTGGCGCCATTCGTGGCCGGTCGGTCGCCCCACCACGCCGCAGAGCACCGCTGCCTACCGCCGGCACCCTGAGTAGTTACATACGCAATACATTTCACGTTTGCCCGTTCCCGGTTATAATAAGGGCCAACAACCTGCGAGGCTGAGAGGAGACGCACGCTATGGAGATCGAACGGATACGGACGTTGGTCGGCCCGAACATCTGGGCCTATCGCCCGGTGCTGGAAATCTGGCTGGATATTGGCGACTTTGAGGAACGGCCCTCGGATGCGATCCCCGGCTTCACGGAGCGGCTGGTCGCGCTGCTACCCAGCCTATGGGAACATCGCTGCTCGGAGGGGCGACCCGGCGGCTTCCTCGAACGGTTGCGGCTGGGCACCTATATGGGCCATATCCTCGAACACGTCATTCTCGAACTGCAATCGCTGGCCGGCATGGACGTGGGCTACGGGCGCACGCGCGGCACCGGGCGCTATGGGCAATACCGCGTCGTAGTGGACTATAAGGACGAGGAAGCGGCCAAACTGTGCGTGAACTTGGCGCTGGAGATCATGGCCGCGCTGACTGCCGACCCACCGGAGCCGTTCGACCTCAAGCCGCGCCTGGACGCGATCCGTGAGGTCGGCGAAGACAATATGCTCGGCCCCAGCACGCAGGCGCTGGTAGACGCGGCCAAAGCGCGCGGTATCCCCTGGTTCCGGCTCAACGATAGCAATCTGGTGCAACTGGGCCATGGCCGCTACGCGCGACGCATCCAGGCCGCCGAAACGTCGCACACCGCCAACATCGGCGTGGAGATCGCCTCGGACAAAGAGCTGACTAAGGGCTTGCTGGCCCGCGTGGGCGTGCCGGTGCCGGAGGGCCGCGTGATCCGCAGCGAAGACGTGGCCTGGGAGACGGCGCAACGGGTGGGCCTGCCCGTCGTGGTCAAGCCCAAAGACGGCAACCAGGGCAAAGCGGTCAGCGTCAACCTGACCACGCAGGAGCAGGTGGAGGCGGCCACGCGCCTGGCGCTGGAATATGACAGCCGGGTGATCATCGAGAGCTTTTATCCCGGCAACGACTACCGGCTGCTGGTGGTAGACGGCAAACTGGTCGCCGCCGCCTTGCGCCGCCCGGCGCAGGTGGTGGGCAACGGCAGCGATTCGGTGCAGATGCTGGTGCAGCGCGTCAATGAAGACCCCCGGCGCGGCATCGGCCACGGCGCGGCCATGACTCGTATCCGGCTGGACGATGCCGCCGCGCTGACGCTTGTGAAGCAAGGGCTGACCTGGGATAGCGTGCCACCCGCCGGCGCGGTGGTGTTTTTGCGCGACAACAGCAACCTCAGCACCGGCGGCACGGCCACTGATGTAACCGATGAGGTACATCCCGACAACGCGGCCATTGCCGAACTTGCGGCGCGCACCGTGGGCCTGGACATCGCCGGGGTGGACGTGGTGACGCGCAACATTCGTAGCTCGATGCACGAAAACGGCGGTGGCATCGTCGAAGTGAACGCCGCCCCCGGCCTGCGGATGCACCTCTACCCCGCCGAAGGCAAATCGCGCCCGGTGGGTGAGGCGGTCATGGCGATGCTGTTCCCGCCGGAAAGGCCGGGCCGCATCCCGCTGATCGCGATCACCGGCACCAACGGCAAGACCACCGTCACGCGCATGATCACCGCCGTCTATGCGACGATGCGCCAATTCGTCGGCATGACCACGACCGACGGCATCTACTTCGATGGCTGCCTGCGCGTGTCCGGCGATTGCAGCGGGCCGCGCTCGGCGGAGGCGGTGTTGCAACACCCCGATGTGGAGGTGGCCGTGCTGGAAACGGCACGCGGCGGCATCTTGCGCTCCGGCCTGGGCTGGGACAAATGCCAGGTGGCCGTCGTCACCAACATCAGCAACGACCACCTGGGGCTGGACGGCATTGACAGCCCCGAACGGCTGGCCGAAGTTAAGCGCGTGCCGGTGGAGAGCGTCGCCAAAGGCGGCTGCGCGGTGCTGAACGCCGAAGATCCCCTCGTGGCGGCGATGGCCGACGCGACCACCGAGGCCGTGATTTACTTTGGCCGTGACCCGCGTGGGCTGGTCATGTCGCGCCATTTGGCGACGGGCGGCCGGGCGGTGTTCCTGCGCGGCAACATGGTCACGCTGGCCGAGGGCGCGCGCGAAACGCCTCTGCTGGATGCGAACGACATCCCCGCCGGCATGGGCGGCAAGATCAGCTTCCAGATCGTCAACGCCATGACCGCCGCCGCCGCCTGCTGGGGCGCGGGTTGCCCACTTGACGCGATCCAACTGGGCCTGCGTACCTTCCAGCCCGATGTAGACACCGCACCGGGCCGCTTCAACTTGTTCACCGTCGGCCAGGCCACGGTCATCCTCGACTACGGCCACAACCCGAAGGCGCTGCTGGCGATCCGTGATGCCGTGCAGGCGCTGGCTCCCCGCCGATCCATCGGCGTGGTGGCCGCGCCCGGCGACCGTCGTGATGCCGACATCGGCGAACTGGCGCGTATCGCCGCCGCCACCTTCGACCGCATCATCGTGCGCGAAGATACCGACCTGCGCGGGCGCGAACCCGGCGAGGTGGCCGAGCTGATCTGCGCCAACATCAGCGCGGCGCGACCCGACTTGCCGGTGACGATCATTCGCGACGAGGCCGCGTCGATCCGCGCCGCCATCGAGGAAGCGCAACCGGGCGATCTGGTGGTGGCCTTTATTGACGCGGTGCAAGCCAGCATCGCGTTGGTGCGCGCCGCCGCCGCCGAAGCCGCATCGGGGGCCAGCAGCCTCGCCTGTTCGCTTGGCCCCGCGCCCGGTCCGCGTCCCGCCGAACCGCTCCCCAGCGCGCTGCGCCCGCGTTCCGGCCTAACCCCGCCGCCGCCAACGCTCACGGCGGCCCCCGTCGTGGCCCGGCCCGGCGATGGGGAGGATCGGCTGTAGGCGTGGCGGGCGGCGACCGCTCCGCCGACCTCTCCCCCCAACCCCCTCCCCTACGAAAGGAGGGGGAGCATGACGGAATCTTCCCTCCCGCTTTAGGGGAGGGGCTGAGGGAGAGGTCGCTGTTCGCCGCTAACTCAGCACTCAGCACTCAGCACTCAGCACTCACGATAGGCGAGGGGCTGGGGGAGAGGTCGTCACCTAATCCGCAATCCGCAATCCGCAATCCGCAATCGCCGCAGGGGACCCTGCTGATCGTCGGCGGGTCGGAGCGGCTGGACAAGCAGTTGGCGATCCTGCGGATGTGGGTGGCGCTGTGCGACCGGGTGCCGGGGCGGCGCGAGCAGGTGATCATCACGTCGGCGACTGGGCACCCGGAGGCGCTAGGCGGCGAATATGTGCGCGCTTTTCGGCAGTTGGGCTGGCCCGCCGACCTGATCCACCTGCCGGCGCTGGCGACGCGCGAGGAGGCGCAGGATGGACGCACTGCCGAATTGATCGCCCGCGCCGCCGGCATCTGGATGACCGGCGGCGATCAGGTGGATCTGGTGGACATCTTGCAGGATACCCTGGCGGGCCACGCGCTGCTGGCGGCCTATGCGGCCGGCGCGGTGGTCGGCGGGACGAGCGCGGGCGCGACGGCGCTGGGCGATCCGATGATCGCGCGGGGCGGCGGCAGCGGCGAACTACGGCGCGGTGAGGTGGTGCTGCATCCTGGCTTTGGCTTGGCCGGCTCCGGCCTGATTATTGACACGCACTTTGGTCGTCGGGGCCGCTTCCCGCGCCTCGCGGCTGCCGTAGTCGAACACCCGCCCGCCGTGGGCATCGGCCTTGACGAAAACACCGCCCTGCTGGTCCCGCCGCACGGCCCCGCCGAAGTGATCGGTCAGGGCGTGGCCTACATCCTCGAAGCCCCGCCCGGTGCCGACCCCAGCGCCCCTATCGCTCCGCCGCTCACCCTCTACCTGCTGCGCGCCGGCCAGACGTGGCGTGTGCCCCGGACGGGGTGAGGTGGGCGGCAGCTCCGCCCGGCGACCATGGGGCAAGCCGTCCCCGAATACGGAACGAATACACGAATGAATGGGGGTCGTCTTGTGGGACGCGCATACCACCCGACGAGGCGGACGGCAGCCCGATCTAATCCGCCGGCACCTCCAGCATTCGTGTATTCGTGGCCCCATTCGTGGCCGGTCGGCCCCCCACGCCGCAAACGAGGCAGACAGCAGCCCGATCTAATCCGCCGGCACCTCCAGCATTCGTGTATTCGTGCCCTATTCGTGGCCGGTCGGCTCCCCACCGTCGCCGGGTGGCACCGCCGCCTACAATCAGCCTAATTGCTGTTCAATCTCCGTAATCTGTGCTTCTAACGACTCGATCTTTTGCCGCAGCACAACCTTTTGTCCGCCGTCCAGCTCCAACCGCAGTTGCTGGGCTAGGGCTTCATACTGCTGCAGCAGCGAATCGAGGTCCGCTTGCAGACGTTTGCGTTTGAGCGCGGTGAGCGTGCTGGAGGAGGAAGCCGGGCTAGATGGTGATGTAGCTGGTGGCGTGGCGTTGTAGGTCAGGTTCCCCACATCGCCGCCGACGGTCGGCCCGTAGATGTTCGTTGTGCCGCTGAAAGTGATGCCTCCGTGCGTGCCGGCGGGCGGTGCGCCGGTTTGCGGCGTGGGAGAGGCAGGCGAGGCGTTCTCAGTAGCGGCGACCACCGGTAGGCCCAGCGTAACCGCAAAGTCGCGCAACGGCGTATGGTCAGGATTCGCTGCCTGAGCCGCCGTGATCAAAGCCTCGACTTTATAGTGCGCTGCCGCCCACTGTAGCAGATTAAAGACTTGATCCTGTAGGGTGCGGCCCCCTATAGTCGTGAGAACTTGGGTGCCCAGCCCGAAAGCGATCATACGCTGCAACTCATCCTCACGAGGAAATGCGGCGACTAATAGATTAGACAGTTCGCGGCTTTGTTCCTTTGTCAGTTGCATAGAATTTAATCCTCTTAGTGATAGAGATAGGGATAGCTTATCCATACCATTGCCAACGGTGTATCCGTAGCTCTCAAGCAGAAAATCGGCGAACAAGGGAGAAAATACCTTATACTCATCCTGAGTGCCATACTGAACAAGACCCTTAGTGACCAACCCTTCTAGTGTCGAGTAGTCATCTGAATGCAAGGCTTCGTGCCCATCCAAGATTAGCATCCGTAGGGTTAGCAACTCAGTTGTAGTCATTTTGTCTTTGTAAAACTGAAATATGTGCTTGAACTTTTCTTTTAAGCGACCATATACCATCTTTTGTTGTGATTCAGAGAGAGGCAAATCGCGGCGGTTTAGCACACCTATACGGGCGCGCATATCCCATAATGTTTGCCCAATCAGAGTAAGCAGATAAGGGTGACCGCCAGCATATGGTAGAGTGGTTTCTAAATCGGCGGCAGGAAAAGTAAATCCGGCGTTTAGAGCAGGCTGTTCCAACATCTGGTGAGACTCTGTTTGTGATAAGCCATTGATTATCAATATCGGTAAAACCTGGAAAAATGATGAATTAGCTTCCAGAGAACGTTCGGTAACTAACAAAAGTGCAACTTTATTGCGCCATGGGCGCAATCGGGTTATCTCTGCGGTGCTTAACTCAGCAAAGGCTTTATCAAAATCATCAAGTAAGAACACTAAGCGAATGCCTAGCTGCTCTAGTTGTTGAATTGCTATTTCCATTAAATCCATCGCAGCAGTTGCATCTAATAACACCGAGAAGCTTTGATCAAGAAGAGTACGTGTTAGATCTAAGTGATGGCAGTAGCTCACATACTCATCTCGAAAGCGATTGTACAAATAGACGTAAGGGTGAGTATTACGCGGTACGAGACGGAACTCTACTAAAGTCAAGAGCAAGCGATTTGGTTCCTGATCATAAGGAGACTGTAGCCAGTCTAGGTGTTGCGTGATCGCGCCTCTAGGATCTGCTATATATCGAAGGAGTGTTGTTTTACCCATGCCAGGTAGTCCAACCAACAGTAAATTATGAGGCGGAGTATGACTAATTTGCTCTAAGATCAGACGAACCCATTTGGGGCCGTAGTAGTGTTGCGGATCAAAAGTGTCAGACATCCAGAAGTACGGATTCTTAGGCTCCTGCATCTCTGATCACTCCTACAACTCAGCACTCCGGCCTACTTCGGCGGGGCGACCGCCAGCCCATCGTTAGCTTGCGAAGCCCACATCTGGAGGAAGCGCGGCCAGGGCACTTCATACTCATAGGCGCGATTAGCGTTGGTGCCGGTGGGGCCGAGGACATCGCGGATCACGGCGGCCTGGCTGTTGTAGCCCATCACGACGGCGGCGTGGTCGTTGCCGAGGACGGTGTGATAGCTATCGCCGTTGGGCATGATCCAGAGCGCGGGGCGGCCCGCCTTGAAGTCGGCGGTGGTCTTGATCCAGACCAGTTCGCCCTGGTGCAGCGCCGCTTCGATGCCGGCCTGGGTGTGGACGGGGGTGACGCGCAGGCCGTAGTGGTCGAAGATTTTGCGAATGGCCTGGCCGGTGGAACGCGCCAGGAAGTTGGTCGCGTAGTCGCCGGAGTAATACTGGGTCACATCGCCGCCGTGGATGATCACCCCGTCTTTGGTCTCCTCCCAAGTCGGCTCCACGCTGGTGTCTATGCCGACCAATGGGATCAAGTCTTCGGTCGTGGCCGAGATGCCGTAGGTCGCCAGCACCACCCAGGCC
>JALYUO010000309.1 GCA_030853735.1 Chloroflexota bacterium | reverse complement strand
CCGGCGCGTGGCGGTCTGGGCGAGGGCGGTATTGTCCCAGGCGAAGGCCACTTGGAACCGCACGGCATAGACCCCTTCGGCGGTGTCGGGCGGTTGGTGGTACTTGCGGGTGTACGCCGCCGTCAGGTCCGCAAAGGTCGCCGCATCCAGGTTGACGATTTCGGCCACGCCTTTGAGGATGACCACGAAGTTGCCGCTTTCGCTATGGACCACGATGCGCGGGTTGGCCGCGAGATTCCGGCCCCAGCGCGTCTTTTCGTAATAGCCGTCAAAGTAGACGGCTCCGCCCACCCAGACTCCCCAGATGGGGGTCGCATGGGGGATCGCCGTCGGCAGTGGCCGGGCCCAGCCAGTAGATGAGGGCGTTTGCCGGCCACGCCTCCACTTGGCTCCAGTCGAGCATCCCCGCCTCACCCGTGGCGATGTTGTTGCCGGGAACCACGGGGCGGCTCCGTTTAGCGACGGGCGCGCCGTCGGCTTGCTGGGTCATCGGATCTCTTCCTGGGGTATTATGGTGTAGTAAGTTCCGGCTAATTTCCCCACCGCTTTGATTTTGCCCGCATCGCGTAGGGAGCGCAGGAGATAGCTCGCCTGATCCGCGCTAAGGTGACACAACTCAGCAGCAGTTTTGCGCGTGACTTGTCCATGCTGCGCCAGATGCTGCAAAATCCGCTCTTCGCAATGTGCGGATTCTGAGCCGGCTTGGCGCGTGTAGGCTGTGGGTTGGCCGAACAGACGGTAAACGCGCGCACTCAGCATATAGAACCGTTCGCGTGTTGCCCCATGCGCTTCGACTAAGCCGGCTTCGACTAAGCGTTCTAAAACAGACCGTGCGCTCGATATACTCTTCTGCATTGTGGTAGCGGCAGTTTGCACATCAGTACGCCGCTCTTTTCGCAGAAGATTTAAGACAATCAAGCTATCCAAGGGCATCCTTTTACCACTCCGACGTTCCTCCTCTAAAACCATTGTATAAAACGGCAGATCCGGCGCAACATTCTCAATATACACGACCACAGAATTAGCCGTGCTGCGCGAGTAGTCGGGCGGGGGTCGCCCGTAACGCAGCAAACTAGCATAGATAACATCCACCCCCCGCCCAGTGCGTTCGGCCAGACCGATGCGCTTCATGGCATCGGCTAAGACGGGGTTGCGCGGTTTCGGCTCCACGACCAACAGGTTGGTCAAGGTCACGCCTTCAACAAAGCCTCCTGGATTACTGATGATCAGGCCATCCGTCTCCATTCGCACCAGCACCGTGCCCAAAAGGGTGTAATCCCGATGCGTGACTGCGTTAATCAGTGCTTCACGAAACGCATTATAGTCATAATTGGGCACAGGCACTCGGATAAAGCCTACTTGCACCTCAGACTCTTCCACCCGCGCTTCAAATTGCTCTCGGATACGCTCAAAGGCCCGTAATAGAGGTTCACGGTTGATCGTATTCACGCGGACTTTGGTATCATCGCGCACTTGAAAGCCGATTTCATGCGTGGGCAAGTGCTGCCGTAGCGCCGCTTCGCGCCCCAGGAGCAATAGTCCGGTGACGGTAGGCACCCGCCGGTCTCCGACCCGTTGCACCAAGCGCAGCGCGGCCAGTAATTCGCCGTTCGTCAGTTCGACAAGCCCATAATCGGTAGAATAACGGTCCAGCATTTGCCGTAAGCGTTCAATTTCCAGGGGATCAAAATCAGCTTCCGATGCCTCTAAAATAGCACGATCAGAGGGGTCAATCAGACCGAGGCTTGACTGGCGGCTATCAAACTCCGAGGCGTAGTAGGGCACACACGCCGGTTTGCCGTCCGCTTCGATGCGGCGGCGCTGAGTCACTCCATCCGTCGTGGACACGATTTGGCGCGTTTTAGGTACATCAATCTGGGCCAGGGTGTGCCCAGCCACTTCACAGAGCGTGACCTGCACGTTGACGGGCGGCCGAGTCCGATTGGCAATGAGCGCGGCCATGCCGGGTAGATCAGAATGATCGCCGTGCAACCCCGTAGGTGTGCCATCATCTTCCACGCCGAGGTAGAGTTGCCCGCCTTCTGTGTTCGCCAAGCACATCACGATGCTAACAAGGTCGCTATCCCGCAGTTTGCTGCGGTCGCTCTTAAACTCAACCGTGAGTGACTCATGCGCGGGAATATTCGTTATCATTGCAGGCCCGATCTCTCCGTGTAGCTCGTGAAACGTTCATGTCGGTACTAGGCACGACGGCTGCAATTTCTGTACCAGTGAGCTACTTGAATCCGCTATCAGCCGTCGCTCAGTTGGCTAAACAGGCCGTTCAGCGATTCGGCTAAGGTGGGGTGAGCAAAGATGCCGTCGCGCAGGGTCGGGTAGGGGATGTGGCCGAGCATCGCCATCTGCAAGAGGGCCATGATTTCGCCGCCTTCCAGGCCCAGCACCGCAC